>JBGVAQ010000080.1:0-1965 GCA_045224775.1 Acutalibacteraceae bacterium
AAGGAAACTGAAAATGGATATAAGAGAAGAATCACTCAAAAAGCATTATGAATGGAAAGGTAAAATAGAGGTAATATCAAGAGCACCCATAACAAATTCCGAGGAGCTTTCACTTGCATATACTCCCGGTGTAGCAGAACCTTGTCTTGAAATAAACAAGGATTACGAAAAATCATTCACTCTTACAAGAAGATCAAATCTCGTTGCCGTTGTTACAGACGGAACGGCTGTTTTAGGTCTCGGCGATATAGGTCCCGAAGCAGGTATGCCCGTTATGGAGGGCAAATGCGCTCTGTTCAAGGAATTCGGTGATGTTGACGCTTTCCCGCTTTGTGTACGTTCAAAGGACGTTGACGAAATAGTACGCACTATATATCTTATCTCCGGCAGCTTCGGCGGTATAAACCTTGAGGATATAGCCGCTCCAAGATGCTTTGAGATAGAAAGAAAGCTTAAGGAGCTTTGCGACATCCCTGTTTTCCATGACGATCAGCACGGTACAGCAGTCGTTGTTGCCGCTGCTCTTATAAATGCACTCAAGATCGTAAAGAAAGATATCAAGGATATCAAAGTAGTTATCAATGGTGCAGGCTCGGCAGGTATAGCTATTGCAAAACACATTATGAACCTCGGCGTTCAGAATCTTATTCTTTGCGACAGATCAGGCATGATATGCGAGGGCAACCCTAAACTTAATGAAGAAAAGGCTGCTATGGCTAAGATAACCAACCGTGAACACCTCACAGGCTCTCTTGCAGACGCTATGAAAAACAGCGATGTATTTATCGGCGTATCTGCTCCCGGTGTTGTTACAGAAGAAATGGTCGCTTCAATGAATAAGGACGCTATCGTACTTGCTATGTCAAACCCGACTCCCGAAATAATGCCCGACCTTGCAAAAAAAGCCGGTGCAAGAATAATCGGTACAGGACGTTCAGACTTCCCGAACCAGATAAACAATGTACTTTGCTTCCCCGGTATTTTCAGAGGTGCGCTTGACTGCCGTGCAAAAGAAATAAACGAGGAAATGAAGATTGCCGCTTCATACGCTATCGCTTCACTCGTTGATGAGTCCGAGCTTAACGAGGACTATATTCTCCCCTATGCATTCGACAAACGTATAGGAAAGACTGTTTCTGAGGCTGTAATTGAGGCTGCAAGAAAGAGCGGTTCCGCAAGACTTTAAAATAAAGTTTGACTTATTGCCTGAAATGTAATATAATATTTCCGGAGTGAGATAAACAGCTGCGGATGCAGTTCCGAAAGGACGCACCCGAGGAAAGTCCGGGCTCCACAGGGCAAGGATAACGGCTAACGGCCGCCGGGGGTGACCCCAGGGAAAGTGCAACAGAGATATACCGCCTGTTTTTTAACAGGTAAGGGTGGAAAGGCGAGGTAAGAGCTCACCGGCACACAGGAGACTGTGCTGCCCTGTAAACCCTATCCGGAGCAACACCGCAATAAAGCTTAACATCGGCCCGATGGCTTTGATCAGGTGGCACTGAGCAGCGGCGGCAACGCCCTGCCAAGATAGATGGCTGTTCACGACAGAACCCGGCTTATCGTTTCACTCCATTCATTTATCAATTCAAAGACACGTTCATTCTGATATGAGCGTGTCCTTTTTGTTTGTATTTGATTTTATAATTCTAATAAAATATTGATAATATTAAATTTTACTGATATAATTTACAGCGCAATAATTTTTATATGAAGGAGATATCATCATGAAAAAACAAATTGCATTCCTTACAGCATTGGTTCTGGTATTTTCGACAGCGGCGTGTTCTACGGCTCCGGCTTCAACAGCACCGGCTTCACAGACAAGTGCGGCATCTACTGTCAAGCAATCATCAAAAAGCAAGTCATCATATGAAAGCAGTACATATTCATCATACAGCAGCAAACCCTCTTATGAGAGCAGCACATATTCATCATACAGCAGCAAACCCTCTTATGAGAGCA
>JBGVAQ010000081.1:0-4129 GCA_045224775.1 Acutalibacteraceae bacterium
ATAGGCGATTGTAAAATGCAAAATGAAAAATTGGCTTGAATAGTGGCTTTTTAAGCAGAAACACCACTTTGTGTGTTTAAAAGTGGAGAAAAAGTTTCTTTTCAGCACATCAAAAATCCAGTTATAATGCGGATTTTTGATATTTTACAATCACCTAATATAACAATATCAAAGGAGGTAAAGACGTGGGGACTTATCTTAACCCTGGGAACGGTGGATTTGAGCGAATAGTAAAAAGTCCTTATGTAGATAAAACCGGAATTATCGGAATAATCAACAGTTGTATAGATACGATAAATAATCTTGTATGTATAAGCCGTCCCAGACGCTTTGGTAAATCTTATGCGGCTCAGACTCTATGTGCTTATTATGACCATTCCTGTGATTCACACAGCCTTTTTGATGATAAAGAAATCAGCAGAACCGAGCAGTATGAAAAATATATAAATAAGTATAATGTACTGTATCTTGACATTGCCGGCTTTGTGTCTGATGTAAAAAGACGAGATGGAAACATAAAAAAGGTTGTAAATCATATTGCGAATTCTATATATTCGGAATTGATTTCCGATTGTCCTGAACTGAATGGTATAGATGGGTTGTTTAATTCGATGATAGCCTATACCGAAGCTACAAAAATGAAGTTTGTATTTATAATAGATGAATGGGACGCTATTATCAGAGAAGCTAAAAATGATGCCGCTACTCAGGATCTGTATCTGAACCTTCTTCGTGGGTTGTTTAAAAACGGTAATTTTACTTCAAAGGTTGTTGCCGCAGCCTATATGACGGGTATCCTTCCCATAAAAAAAGACGGCTCAGAATCGGCAGTTTCGGATTTTATGGAATATACTATCCTTCAGCCGGGTCCTTTTATCAGATATACCGGTTTTACAGAAAATGAAGTAAAAGGACTATGTGAAAAATATGATATGAGTTATGAGCGGGTCAGGAAGTGGTATGACGGCTATGACATTAAACAAGTTGAGCCGTTATATAATCCATATTCTGTTATGATGGCAATGCAAATGAGAGAGTTCAGGTCATATTGGAAAAAAACATCAAAAGCCGAGTCACTGAAAACATACGTCGGTATGAACATGGATAATTTACAGGATAAGATAATCCGACTTATAGCAGGAGAGCCTGTTGAAGTCTATACTGATGATTTTGAGAACGACTTTGAAACCTTCAATTCGAGCGATGATGTACTGACACTGATGATCCATTTAGGTTATCTTGTCTATGATGACGAGACCTCACAGGTTCGCATTCCTAACGAAGAACTGCGAATTGAATTTAAAAGGCTATTGGCACGGCCGACCAACAAACGTCTGAGTGAGTTGGTTCAGGCATCAGAAAAGCTTCTCAAAGAAACACTTAACGGCAATGAAGAGGTAGTATCCGAAACAATACAGCATGTGCGTGAGATGAATTACGCTCCGATGTTTTATAACAATGAGCAAGCTCTTCGTTATGTCATCAAATTTGCATATATAGTTTGTATTGATTACTACCTTAAAGTCGAAGAGCTTCCTACCGGACAGGGCATAGCTGACGTAGTTTTTGTTCCGAAGAGTGATACTGCGCTTCCTGCTATGATAGTTGAGCTTAAATGGAACAAAACGGCTGATAGCGCTATTGCTCAGATCAAGGAGAAAAACTATCCCTCTCTTTTAAGTGGATATGCCGGAGAGATGGTTCTTGTCGGTATCAATTATGATGTAAAAACAAAAGAACATTCCTGTAAGATAGAGAACATCAGTATTTGAACAAACCAAAAACAACAAAAGTATTTGCCCACGAATAAGGGACGATCTGTTCCTTATTCGTTGGCATTTTTTATTTTAATCTAAGTGAATTGCAAACACTAAAGTTGCTTAATTGTACTCAGATGTGGATAAAATGAGCCAATAAAACGTTGGTTTGTATCAGAAACACCTCGCAAACAACATTATTTGATTGTACACTGTTTGAGAATCCCCTTTCAAACGTTTTTGGGGAATGGAGTTTTTATGAAGAAGTCAACGGGCAGCTTGTTTTTAATGCCAATGTCCCTGAAAACATTATAATGCTTGCACCGTTAATAATCTTACTCTTTGTGGCATTGGAAGAAAAGCTTTTCGAAGATAAAGTAAGCATTTTCAAAGTGCTTGGACATTCATTTGTAATTTCGTTTTTCTCATCCCTGACGATTGAAACGCTGCAATTATTGCTCCATTTAGGTACCTGGCAGCTGTCCGACTTGTGTTACAATACAGTCGGAGGGGTGGCGGGTGGTATGATCTATTTCACTTGCTATAAAATAAATCATCGGCGGAGAATATCAAAATAGGTATCAGATAGGGGAAATGAGATATGACAAAAGAAGAATATCGCAAGGCTATTGATGATGTAATATATATGTGTACTTGTACGGTAAACGGTGAATCCCCAGACAAAGAACGTATTGATTCGCTCAACCTTGAACATCTTTATAAAGCGGCTAATAAACACAATCTTAGTGCTATTGTTGGTTATTCTCTTGAATCGGCAGGTGTTTTCGATAATTCTTTTATTCAGGCCAAAGCCAAAGCAATTCGCAAAGTCGCCGCTATGGAAATTGACAAAGAAATGCTGTTTGAACGCTTTGAACAGGAAAAAATCTGGTATCTTCCATTGAAGGGTACGGTTATCAAAGACTTATACCCTTCCATCGGATTGCGACAAATGGCAGATTTTGATATTTTATTTGACCGCAAGTATCAGGAAAAGGTAAGAGATATCTTTCTTGAACTCGGCTTTACTTGTTAGCACTACGGCAAAGGCAATCACGATGTATATTTTAAGAAACCGGTGAGTAATTTTGAGATGCATACAGCCATTTTTGGTGAGTGTCATAAAAAAGAACTGTATGAATACTATCAGAATGTAAAGCGCCTGATGCAAAAGTATGATAACAATAAATACGGATATCATCTAAGCAACAATGATTTTTATGTCTACATAACCGCACATGAATACAAACATTATAGCGGTGGAGGGATAGGTCTACGCTCTTTGCTTGATACATTTATTATTTGGCAGAAGCTTGGTGATAAACTTGAACCTGAATATATACACACCGAAACAGATAAGCTTGATATTACTGATTTTGAACGGAAAAACAAACAGCTTGCCACTGATTTGTTCGGCGGTAAAGAACTTTCAGATGAAGAACAGGAAATGCTTGAGTACATCGTCTATTCCGGTACATATGGAAACATAAAAAACGGTGTTGACAACAAGGTTCAAAAATATGGCGGCGGTAAAAAAGGTAAACGAAAGTATATCTTATCAAGGCTGTTTTTGTCAATGGATGAAATAAAGGCATATTATCCATTTTTCTACAGGCATAAAATATTGCTTCCGGTTTTGTTTTTCTATCGTTTGGGAAGGGCTGTTACCGTAAGCCGCAAGAAAACCAAAGCTCAGTTAAAAACTCTCCGTAAAAACAAGTAAAACGGTACCAGAATTTCCGATGCCGCTTGAAAATAATTGTATGCTATTTGTAATTAAGCAGCAACAGAGTTTTACTGCCGCAAATTGAGAGGAATAACTTTTGAAAAACTGCCTGAAAAATGCTTATGGTACAATTTTTTTGATACAACTATTTGACTTCCTTTCTCTTGCCTGTGAAAACCGCTGTTCCGGTACGGACCTTATATGTTTAGTTTTGGTGGTTACAATGCCAATGCGACAAGACAGAATCTTTTTCTTGCTGCACCCTGTTTGGCAACTATGATGAAAAAACGAAAGAGCATTCCTATAAAATAGAGAATATAAGCATCTGAGTAAGGCAATAAATAATTGAATATAAACGCCCACAAATAAGATTTTGTATCTTGTTTGTGGGCGTTTTTTATGCGTATTTTCCCTTAATACATATTACAGTTTTGGTTCTTTTTTATCAGTAACTTGATATTTTGAGGAGGTTATATTATTTATGACAGAACAACAAAAAAGTGACATTATAAAACTACGAGAACAGGGAGTTGTATTTTCGGCTATTGCAGAAAAACTTTAGTTAGCATAATAAATTATTTTAAATGTTTAATATTATTGAATTCTGTTGTATAATATCTATCTAATGTGAATGTTACTTCCTGAA
>JBGVAQ010000082.1:0-8660 GCA_045224775.1 Acutalibacteraceae bacterium
ACACACTTTATTTTGTCATTCCGAACGCAGTGAGGAATCTTTTAAGATCCTTCGCTTGCGCTCAGGATGACAGGGTTGTTACTGAAAGTATGCTTGATGGGAAACTGCGTGGAAAACTCCCTCCGGCACTTCGTGCCCTCAATGACGGAGGCTTATTTTTTCAGATAATTTATCATGCCGCAGCATATTGAAAATGCCATTTTCTGCTGATATCCGTCAGTTTTGAGAAGTGCCGCTTCATCAGCGTTTGACAAAAATCCGCATTCGACTATAACAGCCGGAACTTCTGCTTGTCTGAGAATATATATATTTTTGCCTGCCTCTTTCAGCTCACGCTTGTTTTCGGGCTGTAAAAGTCCGGTAACAGACCTTCTCATTTCCTCCGCAAGTCTTTCGCTCTGCGGATCGTTTGCAGAATAGAACATCTGTGTACCGCTGTATTTTTCCTGTTCGAATTTATTCTGATGTATGCTTACAAGGATATTGTTTTTATTGCCGTTTATTATGCTCACCCTGTTTTTAAGGTCGGAATTTTTCTTTTCCCTTGTAGTTGACGCTGTATTGTCATAGATAGAAATATCGTCCTCACGAGTCATAACGACCTTATAGCCGCTGAGTCTTAGCATATCACGCAGTTTGAGAGCTATTGAAAGATTAATGTCCTTTTCCAGAAGACCATTAGCGACAGCACCGCTGTCCTCACCGCCGTGTCCGGCATCTATAACTATTACCGGTTCATCCTCACCGCTTCCGATTGATGCGGGAACAGCCTGTGTATCGTCAAAAGCCGTGTAGACAAGACCACCGAACAGAAAAACGCATATCAGCGTAACCGAGCATATAATATATATCTTGAGCTTTTCCATGTAAACACCCCGATACAGTATATGCGCCGCCATGATAAAAATATTATAAAAAAAGCGGTCAAACGACCGCCGTTATCGGCTCACCGCCGAATATATTATATCATATTATATGAGTAAAATTTTACTCTGAAACTATCTTTTTAATATCATTTTCAGAAGTTTTTTCCGTATTTACGCTGTCATCACCGTAATTTATTTCGGGCGGTTCAGCCTCAGACGGATATACTATTGAAGGCACAGCACCCTCATAAGAACCTTTTTCATCGTCATAATACGAATGGTATGACATCTGCATATCGAAAGGCAGGGAATTTTTTATGTAGAATTCATCTCTTATAGCTGTAAGCTTGTCGAGGCTCTTGCAAAGCCTGAGATATACATTTTCAAGTCTGTCATCAAGTGTAAGAGTACCTATTTTAATATCTCTTCTTAGGAATACAAGATCATCTTTGAAAAGCTTTATCTCGTTTTCTATCTCATCAATGAGCATTACCGTATCAAAAGCCTTTTCCTGAGCCTCATCGACAACACTGTGCGCACGTATCTCGGCATCCATCTTTATTTTTATAAGGCTTTCCTGAAGCTCATCATATCTTTTTGCTTTGATAACTACAGCGTCATACTGTTCCTGAAGCTGTCTTTTTTCCTGAAGTCTTAATTCAAGTTCTTTCTGATATGCCTCAATATCATTTTCCCTCTGACCTATAGCATCGGCAAGACGGAGCTGTGTTTCCTGCAAAGACTTATAGAGTGCATTTCTGGCAGCCGTCATCTCAATGAGAGCGATATTTTTATCCGTTGCTTTAAGCTCTGCACGTTCAAGCTTCTTCTGCAAATAATCCATCTGATCTCCCGAAGTAAGCTTATCCGCAGTATCAGGTGACAGTCCGGAACGGCTTATCCCCTTTTCGTCAGACATACCCTACACCTCTTTCTTTTTCCTGTAAATTGTATTATAACATAACTATGTATAATAAATCAATCATTTTATCCCCAATTAATAACATTAAATATTAAAATCGGTCAAAGACTCATTAATATTGTCTTTGACCGATAATTTTTTGTAAATATTGTGTATTATGCCATATAAGCGGGTTTTCACTCAGGCTGATTCACATTGATTGTAAATCTCTTTTTCACTACTTTATCCGATGAATCCTTTGCTCTTATGACTATTTCATATTCTCCGGTTTTCTTTGGCTTATATTCAACCGTTTCATTGTCGGAATAGCTCTTTATGGTAGTCCATTTTTCCGTTCCGGCACGTCTGCAATAGTATGCGAACATGTAATCGCCCGAACCGCCGCTTGCCGAACCCGTAAGACAGAATGTATCGCCGTAATCTATTTCATAAGCCTCTGCAAAAGAGTTGTTCACAAGCTTGTTGTTTATCACATCAACAGTTATTGTCTTGCTTGCAAGTTTACCGTCAGCACCCTTTATCTTTACAAGGAACTCATATTTTCCGGAATGCTTAGGCATGTAGGTGATACTGTCATTATCAGAATAATTACTTATCCTGTACCAGCTTGTACTGTCATTTCTGCGGCAGTAATATGCATATGTATAAGGTGCGGTTCCGCCGTCGGCAACAGCCTGTATGTCTAAGCTTTCGCCGTAGAACATCTCACTTACCGACGTATAGGAATTGTTTTCAAAATTATTGGAAACACTGAGATTTATACCCTTCTGTGCTACCATATTCAGATTATTGTCATGTACCTTTACTCTTATCACATATTCACCCGGACGTTTGGGCGTAAAGCTTACATATTTTGCATCGCTGTAGTCTTTTATGTCTATCCAGTTTGAATCATTTATTCCCCTGTATGAATAGCTGTACTCATATTTGCCCGAACCGCCGTATGCATTGCCGCTTATAGTTATCTTGTTGCCGAGCCTGATATTGTCAGATGATATTGTCGAAAGATTTGTAAAGCCCTTTACTACAGTAAGAGTTATACCCTTCTGAGCGACCTGACCTGTAAACTGATCATGTACCTTTATTCTTATAGTATATGTACCTGCTTCATCGGGAGCAAATGCCGCTGTTTTTGATTCACTGTAACCCTTTATATCTACCCATTCATCAACGGGTTCTTTTCTGTAGGAATAACAATAGTCAAAACTCTGTGAACCGCCTGTTGCAGAACCGTTTATTGATACAGCCTCACCTACAGACATTACAGACCTGTTCAGCTTTGATGTATTTTTAAGTTCAGGGAAAGTTGTGACTCTCTCTGCATAATTAAGTGATACCCAGCCTGTCTTTGAATCATAGGTCGTATATCCCCATAAGCTGCTGCCCGAATATGCTTTTTTTGTAACAGTGAGAAGTGTGTTATACGGCACAACACATTTTACCGAATAACCGATTCCGGCACCTGAGCGGAGATTAACTCCGCTGTCAGAGGTTATCTGCCACTTTTCGTTTATCTCTGTACCCTTTGATTCAGAACTCAGATTTCCGCCCAGACTGAGTGAAGGACTTTCAACGAACCAGTAACCTTCTACACCGCTGACACTTATAAGTGCATTCGAAGCACTCATTCTTCCTTTAGGTGTATTGTTTGCGGGATCTGCACAATAAAATACACCGTTTGAGTAATCGGTAAGAAGTATAGCATGGGGATAATCATAGTCATAAGCGACAATTCCCTCAGGATGCCTGCTGAGAAGATCTCTCAGCTCAGCCTTAGCGTCATACTGTATTCTTCCGTATGATACGGTAAAGTCCCTGTAGGTGTAGTAGTTGTACATTCCTGCATCCTCTACCCAGAAAAGCTTTCTCATAGCACTTTCTGTAATAGTTCTCCAGTCGCTGTCACCCCTGAGCATAGCTGCCCTTCTCATAAGCATGACATTGGAACAAAGTGTACAGGTATCCCATTCCTGCTGTTTGAGGAATACTTCGGATGCATTTATATCCGAGAATGTTGCTGCCGAAGCAGACGGCAGCGAATAACCTGCTGCGGGCAGCAATGCAACACAAAGACCTATTGCTGCCGAGATAAATTTTTTGACAATTTTCAATATAAAGCCCTCCTTTTTCTTTTGCGGAAACAACTTTCTGCATAAAAAATTGTAACCGATGATCCGATAGTCATAAATAAATTTTATCCTTTATTTCCAAAATTTTCAAGTGCGTAAAAAACTTTATGCATTATAACGAATAATTCTATCACATTTTATCAATACAAAAAAGAGCCGTACAGATTGTTTTCTGTACGGCTCTGACTTATTCAGATTTGAAAATTGCTAATCATATACCTATCTGGTATTTTATCAGCTCGGCTGTTTCATTTGCAAGACGTGTGATAAGCTCCATATCAAGACCTTCTATCATTACTCTTACAAGCGGCTCTGTACCTGAAAGTCTTACAAGTATTCTTCCGTCATCGCCCAGCTCTTTCTTTACAGCCTCTATCTTGTCTTTTATCTCCTGATTTGTAAAGAAGTGAAGCTTTCCCTCGTTGGTTACTTTTACGTTTATGAGTACCTGCGGATATTTTGTCATAAGTGTGGCAATACTTGAAAGCTTTGCCTGTCGTCTGTTCACAAGGCTCAAAAGCTGTGCGGCAGTAAGCTGACCGTCACCTGTAGTCGAATAGTCAAGGAAGATAACGTGACCTGACTGCTCTCCGCCGAAGTTATAGCCCTCTCTGAGCATAGCCTCAAGCACATATCTGTCACCGACATTTGTTGAAACGAAATTCAGACCGTTATCACTGCAAAAACGACTGAATCCCATATTTGACATAACTGTTCCGACAGCGGTTTTTTTGCTGAGCTTGTTGCGTGATGCAAGATCAAGTGCACATATAGCCATTATAAAATCACCGTCGATAACATCTCCGTTCTCGTCAACAGCAAGACATCTGTCGGCATCGCCGTCAAATGCAACACCAAGCTGCAAACCGTTGTCAACAACAAACTTCTGAAGATTTTCAAGATGTGTTGAACCGCAGTCTTTGTTTATGTTTACACCGTCAGGCTTGTCTGCTAACATATGACATTCTGCACCAAGTCTTGTGAAAAGTGTTTCGGCTGTTGCAGATGATGAACCGTTTGAACAATCTATAGCTATCTTCATACCGTCAAGTCTGTAAGGAACAGTATCAATTATATGCTGTATATAGTCCTCAACAGCAGTTTCACAGCGGACAACCTTTCCGAGACCGTCACCTAAAGGCGCATAATACGGCTTTGAATTGTCCAGAACAATAGACTCTATCTCTGCTTCAAGAGCATCGGGCAGCTTGTAGCCGTCACTTGAAAATATCTTTATTCCGTTGAACTCAAAGGGATTGTGTGATGCCGATATCATTATACCTGCATCAGCCTTATATTTTTTGATAAGGAATGCAACGGTGGGAGTCGGCACTGCTCCAAGAAGAACGACCTCTGCACCGACAGAACAAAGTCCTGCTATAAGTGCACCCTCAAGCATATCCGAAGAAAGTCTTGTATCCTTGCCTATAAGTATTTTCGGATGCTTGTGTACTCCGCTGTCAGTAAGCACCATTGCAGCAGCTCTTCCGATATTCATTGCAAGCTCACATGTAAGCTCTGTATTAGCCACACCTCTTGCACCGTCTGTTCCGAATAATCTACCCATATTCTCCATCACCTTTCAATTATTATGCTTAAGATAACAAAGTAATGCTGTTCCCGCAGCATTGTCTGCGGAAAATTCAGGCTTTGCAAAGTATGCGTCAAAATGCTTTGACAGTCCGTTTTTGATTATACTGTCGGACATTACTCCTCCTGCAAAAAGTACAGGCAGTTTACCATATTTTTCAAGCAGACTTCTGCACATACCTTCAAGAGTTTTTTCGGTATATTCAAGACAGAGAGCGGCAGTTTCTTCCTTTGACGCTCCGTCCTGATATTTTTTTCTGCAAATATTCTCAATGCCCGAAAGACAGCAGTCACAGCCTTTAAGTGTGGGCTTAACTTTTGGCAGCTTTGCAGTATTTGCTTCTGCAAGACGTTCAAGCTCCATACCGCACGGAAAACCGAGTCCGAGCATGACACCCACTCTGTCTATAAGCTGACCTGCATTCAGGTCGAGAGTTTTTGCGGCTATAGTTTCGGAAATTATCCTCTCACTGTCAGGCTTTACTATAACTGCTTCCGTTGTACCGCCTGAAACGTGGAATGCCAGAAACTCCTTTTCAAGAAGTCCGATATTCCCCGATGAATAGGCGGCAGCGGCTATATGACCGCTCTGATGTGAAAATTCATACAGCGGTACACGCAATGTTTCCGAAAGAATCTTTGCCGTACCAAGTCCGACTGTAAAACATGGCATATATGAACCTCCGGCATCTCTCGGTCTTGCAGAAACGCCTATTGCCGTGATATCGCCGTCAAAATCTTCAAGCAAAGATGATATTACCATAGGAAGCTGCCTTACATGGTGAAATACAGCATCGCTTTGCCTTAGACCGCATTCGCCCTGCTTTACGGGCAGCAGCATTTTTTTATGCACGATACCATTTTCTGAAGAATATATTGCTGCGGAAGTAGTATAGTTGCTTGTGTCTATACCGAGAAAATACGGCATCACTTATCACCGCTTTTTTCTTTATTTTTGACTACCGAACCTAACACTCCGTTTACGAATGAACCGTCCTCGGCTGTCGCATAGCTTTTTGCAAGCTCTATGGCTTCATTTATAACAACACTCTGCGGTACGTTCTTTACATAGAGAAGCTCAAAGACAGCCATTCTGAGAATAGTAAGCGATATTTTTGATATCCTGTTTTTCTTCCAGCCTTTAAGATTATCCTCAATTATACTGTCTATCTCATCCTTGTGCTCTTTTACGCCCTTTATAAGACATTCCGCATAACTTCCGACCTGAATATCACGTGCATCGAATGCATCGTCAAACGCATCCTGAGTTTCATCATCACGGAAAATGCTCTCAAATATAAATCCGAGTGCCTGTTCCCTTTCCTCATGCCTTGTGAGCGGTTTGTTCTCACTCTTTTTTGAATTATCCATATATACTCTCCTCTTTCAAATCATTTGAGAATAGCCTTGTGGAAAACCTTCTTACCCTTTCTGATAACGACATATCCCTTTTCAAAGGACTCTTTGCTTATTTCAGCCTTTACATCAGTAAGCTTTTCATCATCAACTGAAATACCGCCCTGCTGTATAAGTCTTCTTGCCTCAGCCTTTGACGGAACAAGCTTTGTTTCCGAAAGCAGTTCGATAAGACCTATTTTTCCGTCAGTGAACAGTGAAGCGTCAATTTCGGTTGACGGCATATTGTCTGTATCAGACTTGCTTGAAAACAGTGCTCTTGCACCTTCAAGTGCTTTCTGTGCCTCTTCCTCGCCGTGAACAAGCTTTGTAAGCTCAAATGCAAGTATTTCCTTGGCTTTGTTGAGTTCACTGCCCTCAAGCTTTGCAAGCTCATTTATTTCCTCCATAGGAACGAATGTCAGCATTTTCAGACATTTTATAACGTCACTGTCTGCAACATTTCTCCAGTACTGGAAGAAATCAAACGGACTTGTTTTTTCTGCATCGAGCCATACAGCGCCCTTTTCTGTTTTACCCATCTTCTTGCCCTCTGAATTGAGGAGAAGATTTATTGTCATAGCGTATGAATCCTTACCGAGCTTTCTTCTGATAAGCTCTGTACCGCCGAGCATATTGCTCCACTGGTCATCACCGCCGAACTGCAAATTACAGCCGTAGCGCTGGAACAATGAAAGGAAGTCGTAGCTCTGCATTATCATGTAGTTGAATTCAAGGAAGCTGAGACCTCTTTCCATACGCTGTTTGTAGCATTCAGCCGTAAGCATACGGTTTACGCTGAAACATGCGCCGACATCTCTGAGAAGCTCTACATAATTCAGATTCAGAAGCCAGTCGGCATTGTTTACCATCATAGCCTTTCCGTCAGAGAAATCAATAAAACGGCTCATCTGCTTTTTAAAGCACTCACAGTTATGCTGTATAGTTTCCTGAGTCATCATCTTTCTCATATCGGTCTTGCCTGACGGATCACCGATCATAGCTGTACCGCCGCCGATAAGTGCTATCGGCTTGTTTCCTGCCATCTGGAGTCTTTTCATAAGACAAAGTGCCATAAAATGACCTACATGCAGACTGTCGGCTGTCGGGTCAAAACCGATGTAGAATACAGCCTTTCCGCTGTTTATAAGGTCTCTTATCTCCTTTTCATCTGTTGTCTGAGCGATAAGTCCACGCTCCTGCAATTCTTCAAATACTCCCATTTTCAATTCTGTCCTTTCATAAAACTGTTTTGTTTTTTTGGGGACAAAAAAGCCCCCTGCATAATAACAGAGGGCGACAATATCGCGGTACCACCTCAATTTACCGATACATTTCTGCATCAGCCTTACGGACTGCAAACACAGCCTCGCACTGTAACGTGTGCAAAACGGTCAGGCTTAATTCTTTTAAAAAAGCTTTCTCAGCCTGACGGCTCAAAGATGTATTTCATCGGTTCCTGACAGATATTTACACCGCCCATATCCTCTCTTTGCTCAGTTGTGCCGATTACTTCTTCTTATCACAGCCGATATTATATATAGAGTATAGTATAAATGTTTTTCATTTATTTGTCAACTGGATTTTACAAAAATTTCATGCAATTTATTTTTAAAAAATGCTTGACAAAGATACAGTGAATGTGTATAATAATACATGTTCTCAGAAAATAAATGAATATATGCGAGTGTGCTGGAATTGGCAGACAGGCACGTTTGAGGGGCGTGTGTTGCATGACGTACGGGTTCAAGTCCCGTC
>JBGVAQ010000083.1:0-16832 GCA_045224775.1 Acutalibacteraceae bacterium
ACAGGCTTAACGGAGCTTGTACCAACCGCAGAGGAAGCACCCGAATCAACAACTACATTATTGCTTTTGTTCATATTCTGAACGATCAAAACAGCCGCACAAGCAAAAACGGCACAGGCAGCCACAGAGGTTATTGCTAAAAATGCTTTTTTACTGCTTTTCTTCGGCTCAATTGCCTTTTCGATAAGCTCATCATCAACATTGCCGATACTGTCAAATAAATCGAACTTTGTCATAACAATCCCTCCTCATTAAGTCTTGTTTTCAGTTTGTTTCTTGTTCTCATCAGCATGACCTTGACTTTGCTTTCGGAAAAACAAAACAGCTTCGCTATTTCCTTTACGGATTTTGCATACCAATAACGACAAAGAAATACCCTTTGTTCTGTGTCCTTTAACTCTTTGACGAAAGAGTTGATGGTTTTATCAAGCATTTCTTTTTCCATTTCAGCAATTGGATCACCGCTCGGAGAAATACATTCCGATAACTCGTCCAATACCTCTGCTATCTCACCGCCACGCTTTTCTGCATTTTTTCTCCTCCACTTGTCAATAGAGAGCCTTCTTGTTATTTTACCGAGAAAGGTTTTAAGCACATTTGGTTTGTGCGGCGGCATACTGTTCCATGCGGACATATAGGTATCATTTACGCTTTCTTTTGAATCCTCCTCATTATGTAAGATGCCGTAAGCAACAGAATAGCAGTAAGTGCCATATTTCTCAGCAGTAACGGAAATAGCCTGTTCGTTCCTGTCCCAATACATTTCTACGATCTGTGCATCAGTCATAGCAAAGACCTCCTTTCAAAAGTCCTTCTATATAACTACTCGTATTTTATCACGATTGGTTACAAGTTTTTTGAAAATTTTATAAAAAGATACGGGCAGTTATTCTGAATTTGAATGTCTGCCTGTGTTGATAGAAAATACAAATCATGATATAATACGGTTGTCAATACACATTTCAGGAGCGGAAATAATATGAGTAAAAGAATACGAAAAATTCTGATCGGCACAGTATTATCCTTAATTGGTGTGATGATACTATTCGCTATATTATTATTGACTAAAACAGTTTGCATCAACAAATTTTTTATCTCAGACAATGCTATCATCGGAGTTGATGTATCTGAATATCAGGATAAGATCGACATGAAAAGGCTTTCGGAGCAGGATGTGAGCTTGGCTTACATAAAGGCAACAGAGGGAAGCTTATATCAGGATGCTTGTTTTCGTGAAAACTGGAAAAATGCCCATGACTGCAAACTTCCGGCAGGAGCCTATCATTTTTTTTCCTTTGACAGCAGCGGAGAAACCCAGGCTGAAAATTTTATCGAAACTGTAGGAGAGCTCGAAGGAGATCTTCTTCCTGTAGTTGATTTTGAGTATTATGGCGATAAAGAAAATAACCGTCCTGATAAAGAAAAAGTCCTGCGGGAGCTGCACATTTTTCTTGATATACTTGAAAAGGAATACGGTGTAAAGCCCATGATCTATACGCTGAAAAATATATACAGCGTTTATCTTGACGGTGAGGTGGACGGCTATCCTTTATGGGTAAGAAATGTATTCTACCCTGCTGCACTTGACGGATGGGGTGACTATGTTATGTGGCAGTATCTTGATACTGCTCAGCTGAACGGTTACTCCGGCGGTGAAAGGTATATTGACATGGATGTACTGTCCGACGGAATGACACTTGAAAAAATAACGGTACATAAACAATAGTAAGAAAAACAGACCGCCCGACTTCTCTGAGAGGTTGGGCGGCTTTAAATTATGCAATTATCTTTCCGTCGGATATTTCTATCTTTCTCTTGCAGCTTTCGGCAACAGTCGGGTCATGGGTTATGATAATGACTGTTTTTCCTTCATTGTTTAGTGACTTGAACAGCTCCATTATCTCCGCAGAGGTCTTTGTATCAAGTGCACCAGTCGGCTCATCTGCGAGGATAAAAGACGGATCATTGACGATAGCGCGGGCGATGGCGACCCTCTGCTTCTGACCGCCCGATAGCTTATTGACGGGCTTCTTAGCAAGCTCACGCATCCCGACCTTCTCAAGAGCGGCAAGTGCGGCATTTGCCCCTCCTCTGCGGTGCTTTGCAAAATACAGCGGTATTTTCACATTTTCGATGACGCTGTATTCCTCCACAAGGGCAAAATCCTGCATAACTATGCCGACCTTTTCATTCCGTATCTGAGCCAGCTTCTTATCGGACAGCTTATGCACATCCACACCGTCGATGGTGTATTCGCCCTTTTCAAAGGTGTCGATACAGCCGATGATGTGCAGCAGGGTCGATTTTCCCGCGCCCGATTTGCCGATAATGGCTAACATCTCGCCGTCCTCAACGGTCAGCGAAACATCCGTCAGGGCGGTAAAGGCATTTGACTTCTTGTAATTATAGGTTTTCGTAAGGTTTTTTATTTCGATCATATCAATTCTCCTTTATTATAGCAACAGGCGAAGCCGTCCTTATCATCCCGAACGGTATTATCATCGACAAAACAAAAAGCATAACGATCACTATAACAGAAAAAAGTATATTCCCTAACCCGAAGGAAAGCCCTATAAGGTATTCAAAGCCCGCAAGCTTCATAGCTATCAGCCCCGCCGCAGACAGTACAGAGGCGATTATAATTGTTATCGCTGTTTCCGTGCCGATGATAAAAAGACTGTCCATCTTCCGGCAGCCGCAAAGGAAGAATATGCTGAATGTCCTCGTCTGCCGCAGAGTGGATATTGCCGCCGAGCCGATCAATCCCAACAATACCATTATCACGGCGGTGATTATTATCGGCATCATACGGTAATAAATGTCGTTTATCTGCCGCTCTGTTTCCTGCGCCATCGTGGAAAGGGTCTGACCATACTGAACTGTGCCGACGGTGTTCAGATACTCCGTATTCGCCGCAAAATCCTCATCGCTGATATCATCTCCGTAGGACACGAACCAGACGGAATTTGCCATAATGTTGTAGCCGTCGCCGTCCTCCGGGAAAACACCCTTTGCCGCTATCGCAAACGGTCCTCCTAAATTCGTCTGACTGTCAAAGGGCAGAACGAAATTGAAAATACTGTCCGGGTCAACGCCTACTTCCATCCCCGTGCGGTCGATATCAGAGCCGACGGGCTTGTATGTGTTGTCTGTCAGTATCCCCACAACGCGCATTTTCCCTGCCGGAGTATCATAAACGCTGTCAAGGCTTGCATCAGTACCGCCCGAAACGATTATCTCTATCTCCCCGTTCTCGTTTCTATTTTTTGACGGATATCTTCCGCAGGACAGGGGATAATGCATTTTTGAAAGAATAACCGGCTCGACAAGATAATAGGTCAGGCTGTTGCCCTTATCCCTGTACATGACCGAAAGAGGACCTGTTTGCTTCCAGAAGTTGAGACTATCCGAATAATGTATCTTCACATTTCCTGCAAGCCGCTTCTCAAGAAACGAAATAACGCTTTTCTTGTCGGGATAGACCTCTAAAAACGGGGTTATTTCTTCGTTAGAACATTCCATGATATCAAGAGAAGTGGCATCAACCACAACGCCCTTTTCGCTCAGGATATCCCTATAAGGCTCATAGACCATCTGCTTCGCAGCAGCAGTAGAATACATAGTGTTAGAAAGTATAAGCAGGGCGGCGATCTCGATGATAAGTATCAGGGTGAACAGCCACCTCCGCCGCATAAGCCCGAAGGCAAGCTGAATGTATTTCATATTCCGCCCTCCCTTCTCAGCTCTGAAACAGACCTGTTTATCATCGGGGCAATACTCAGCCCCATAACTATACCGCCGAAGATGATATATGCTCCGAGTATCACGGCACAGATATGCGGCTCAAAGAAGGTCAGAAAGCTCGGATAGACTGCCCCGATCATCCCCATCACCGCAAAGCGGAACAGCAGAAAGCCGATAACATAAGATACCGTCAGTGTCAGCAGTATTTCACAGATGTAGATGTCGAATATCTTCACCTTAGAGCCGCCGCAGAGGGAATAGACCGCAAGAGCGTTTTTGCGCTTGGCGAGGATATATGTATAGAGCCTCGACAGATTCAGCATCATCACAGCCATAAGGATAAATGATACAACATAGATCATATTGTTGAACTGCTTTTCGATCAGGGGCTTCGGCTCGGGGTCCTGTATGTTGTCCGTATATCCCGAAAACTCACTTCTTATCAGATCGGAGATATGCCCCAGCTCATCCCCCGTCAAAGTATCATCCACCTGTATCCTGAAATATGTCACGATAAAGCTGTCGTCGCAGTTTTCGGTCAGAAGCCAGCACAGAGGCTCTATATCTCCTCTTGTAGTTTTTTGTGTGACCGATGCAACGGCATATTCTGTACCGTCTAACTTTAGCTTATCTCCCTCAGAAACATCAATTATACCGGCAGGCTTGCCGAGATATATTTCAATTCCGCCATCCTTCAACTTTGGGTAGTTTTTCTTTACAAAGCTTTCGGGACCGCTTACGGAATAATAGTCTATAATATCCTCCGATGTAAAACCTGTCAGCACCATATCGACATAATGCCGCCCCACTGAGGAAAGTATCTTTTCTATCTTACCCTTTATATCGCCGTACCTCGGCAGCTCATAATAGTTTAAAGGAAGTGTAGTTAACTCGCCATAATATTTTCCTCCATCGATGACATCGCTGTTTTCATATTTTTCTATCTCGTCTTTATCCGTTCCGCGATAAACAAGCTCATTTGTTTTTGAGTCAAAAAATGTCCCTCGAAATAAATCATCATCTGCATCTCCGGCATATTCGACAAGATCCACCTGAAAGGATCTACCCCAATCCGAGCGCTCGTCCCTTACATCGGGCGGCTGAGTTACTGCATCCATCATTCCGGCTACTGTAAATGCCGCTATTATACAGAGCACCTGAGAAGCAATGATAAAAACAAACAGCACGGGTCTTGTCCTGAAAAGCTCCCTGATGTTAAGAAATATCAATCTGAGCCACATTTTCTGTCCCTCCCTTCTCGTATATGGTGTTGCCGTTAATCACTATACGGCTTATCCTTCTTTTATCAATGACTATGATCTCGTCCGCAAGAGCAGGATCGGGGACATTCTTGTACCTGAGATGTATTTTTTCCTCATAGCGTCCTGTATCCTCGTTCAGACCGCCGCTGAAACCGCTTAAAACAAGATAATAGCTTGTCCCGTCGTCAAGTGTCACAGAGGAACGGGTGTTATCGATCTCACGGAAGGCGAAAAACTGCAGTCCTTCTGTCACATTGCTCCCCTGCTTTCCTATCCCGGCAGCGCCCGGTGAGCAGCTTGAATCAAGCTCTATCCCCAGGTCGGAGATAACCGCCGTCATATCCGAAGCGGCAGGGGAGAGTATGTCCGTTATTTCTGTCCGTGACGGGTGCAGCCAGATGTTATTGCCCGTTTCATAATCAAGGGAAAAGCTGAGTTCAAACGGCAGATCATATTCCTTTTCCTCTGTTTTACAAAGCACATAATCGTTATCCCTGCGGATAAAGCGCCAGCCCTCCTTGTCGATCATATCTGCAACTTCAAGCCAGTCACGGTTTGTCACAATGTCATAGCTCTTTTTGATCTCCGTGATCTTCTGCGCACGGTATCGGCGGCCTGTGAAGGTAAGCTCTCCGCCCTTCGCGTCAAGTCCGTTCAGATCGACACTAAGGTAAATTTTCAGCTCCGTTCTGTCATCGCTGAGATAGCACCGGCAGACAAAGCCTCCGCCGAAGCCCAGATTGCCCAGCGGCTCTCCGTTCTTCATTGTACAGCTTATCAAACCTCCGAATTCGTCAAACGTCCCGCTTGTCGGGATATACAGCCCATAGCGGTATTCCTCGTCTGCAAAGGGCGAACCGTCCTTGTGCCTTACGTTCAGCATAGCATAGAGGTCGTGATCGTCAGCGGTGATACCGAGAACAGATGCGCTAAGATTTTTGTCAGGGCTTGAAAAGCGCACCGAACGGCTTTCATAAAGTCCGAGTGCATTCGGTTCTCCCGAAAATATACCTGAGAAGACCTCATCAGCCGTAAGCCTTTGTATTATCGCAGATGCGCCGAATACCGTAAAGGCAGTTATCAGCGCAGCCGCCAATAATACAGCAGCAGCCTTCTTCATTGACCTTTTCGGGCGCAGACCGAGCTTTTCGTGAGCAAGGGACATTACCCTGTCTGTATCAGCATAGCCGCCGACGGCAATATCTTTTCTGTCGGCAAGCCCGAAGGAATCCTCAAGTCCGTCAAAAAGTCTGTGAAGCCTCATAAGCCAAAACCCCTTTCTGTCAGTATTGCTTTCAGTTTCTTTCTTGTCCTGTGCAGCTTGACCTTAACTGTCGCAGGATTTATTTTCATATAAGCGGATATATCCTCTATTTTCTGATAGTAAAAATAATATCGTATCAGTATTTCACGCTCAGGCTCGCCGATCTGATCTATTGCCCTGCGAAGCTCCTCGGTCAGTTCATCTTTCTCTGTGCTTTCATCAAGGGAATGATTGTCCTCAATATCCACCTCATCAATATTGACAAGTGTTATCCTGCGTTTTTTGAGGCAGTCGAGCGCCTTTGATTTTGCAATGGTGCAGAGATACCCTGTCAGCTTGTCGGGGTCAAAGCTGCCGGCATTTTTCCAGAGGGAAACAAAGGTGTCGGCTGTCGCCTCCTCGATATCCTCCTTTGATAAATTACCGTCAGTGATATTATGTATGACAGACGAAACGAGCGGAGTGTATTTCAGCATTATGCGGTCAAGAGCACGCTCATCGTGCTTTTTCAGCCGCAGAGCAAGCCTTTTGTTTTCATCCAACCGTGATGCCTCCTTTGCTTAGAAGTACTTCTATTATATATGACGACGGGAGTAATGGGAAGGTTTCAATAAATGATTGTTTTTTGAATATGTATGATTTATAATAAATACAGTGGACATATTTTCACTTACAGGGGGGTACAGTCTCTTGCACGGAGTAAACAGAATGATTCTGCACTTTCTAACTGAATAATCTACGAAATAATAAACTCCGTGCATCTGTGCTGTAAAATCAACTGCGGATTATTCATAAAAAAATATTAAAGGAGGACTAAACTATGTCGGATAAAGTATTACAGCAGGATTTGTCTCAGAAGGAATCAGATGGAAATGTATTTGTGATACATTTGTTGATGCAGGATAAATGTCCTGTTCCCGAAAAACAGGATGTGATAAGCATAATGGAAAAGCATCTGGGAGATATTGAATGCTACTCGTATAGCGAGGAAAGCATAGGCTTTGATGTAAAAAAGTATCCTTTGGATTTTGATGGAAAAACAGCCTATCCGATGCTTATGCTCACGAATTGCTTTTTGAATGAAAAGCTCTCTTTTGATGAACTGACCAGTTCACAGATGTGGGATTGTCCCGAAAGCAACGAAATAATTGCCCGCTGTCATTATGATGTGGTAGCCGTTGATATGCTGTCTGCGTACATGGATTATAAGGATAGGGCTGATATGCTTATGGATTTTACCGAGGCTTTGATGGAACTGTATCCGACCTGTGAAGCAGTATATTTTGACCGCTCAGGGAAAATGTTCACAAGGCGGGCAATTCTTGAACATTCAATTCCTCGAAAGGACAGATTCATTTATTTTGCTGTTAATGTCCGTTTCTTTAATATTGAAGGCAGCGGTGATATGCTGATAGATAGTCTTGGTATGTCAGCAGTTGATCTGCCTGATGTACAGTATCATTTCCATGATCTTGATCCCGATTCGGTTGTAAATCATGCATATACCGTGTTATCTTACATATATGAAAATAACTGTCCTATTGAATCCGGCGAGACAATAGATGGTTTGCAAAATGGAAAAATAAGCCGTGATGTACAATGGGTATGTCAGTTTGAGGAAGCATTAGTTCAACCGGCAAGAACGGTAATGGATATAAATACTTTGGAGTTTGCGGCGGGAAAACGATAGAATTAACCTGTGATGTTATATGACTATATTATGTTTTATACAGATGAGGTACGTAAATGAAAAAAGAAATAAGCATACGTTCAAGTGCAGCTGAGTATCTAACTTATGTTGCTTCGACAGGGGATAATCCTGACAGCATAGAGATGCGATATGAAGACGAAAATATCTGGCTGACACAAAAAATGATGGCGACCCTTTACGATGTTACAGTTGCAGCGGTTAATCAGCATATTAAAAAAATATATGATGACAGTGAATTGGAACCGGAAACAACTATTAAGAAATACTTAATAGTTCAAAAAGAAGGTAGTCGTGAGGTAAAAAGAAATGTAGACCACTATAATCTTCAAATGATTATTGCCGTTGGCTTTAAAGTCAATAACGAAAGAGCAGTTCAGTTCCGTAAATGGGCAAACAACATTGTAAAAGATTACACCATAAAAGGCTGGGTAATGGATGACCAACGCTTAAAGGATGGAACATATCTTACAGAAAAGTATTTTGACGAACAGCTGGAACGAATAAGAGAGATTCGAGCCAGTGAAAGAAAATTCTATCAGAAGATAACAGACCTGTATGCTACTGCCGTGGATTATGATAAAAATGCAGCGGCAACCAAACGGTTCTATGCGACCGTACAAAATAAAATGCACTATGCTATTCATGGTCATACAGCAGCAGAGTTGATTATGGAAAGAGCAAACCACGAAAAAGAACACATGGGATTGACAACATGGGCTGATGCTCCGGATGGAAAGATCAAAAAGAGTGATGTAACTATTGCAAAGAATTACCTTTCGGAAGATGAAATGATGCAGCTTAATCGTATGGTATCAGCATATCTGGATTTTGCTGAAAGCATGACGCTCAGACATATACCATTGACTATGGCGGACTGGGAAAAACGTCTTAATAGTTTCATTGAAATGTTCGAGTATGGATTGCTTAAGGATGCAGGAAAAGTGACAGCAGAGATAGCCAAGCTTCATGCTGAAACGGAATTTGAAAAATACAGGGTCATTCAGGATAGATTATTTATGTCCGATTTCGATAAGTATATGTTAGAGTTGGAAGAAATAGAGAAGAAAGATTCCATCCGGAAGAATTATTAATTATCTTAATAATAATTGTAAAATAGTTGTTTTAGCTATTATTAATGTATAATGTTAATAGAGGAGGGATTACAATGAGTACAAGAGATGCAGCACTTGCTATTTTTAACGACCTCAATCAAGATGAGCTTGAAGCATTCATTGTACTATTCGGAAAAAAACATAATAGCCAGTCACAAAAGAAAAGCGCAAGAGGTATTTGGAATTCGGTTGCTGATCCCCAAAAGATCCCATTAGAAGAAGGAGCATGGGAACGTGATGTAGCAGAAAGGTATGGTAAAGATGGAGAAAATACTTGATGCTAATATGATACTTCGTTTTCTTCTGAACGACAATATCGAAATGTCAAAACGATTTGATAAAACGCAGTGAAGAAGATTAATGTTAGTTAAGCAGGCTCTTATCCTGGAGTCTGCTTTTTTGATACAATTTATTGTACAGCTCCCCGAAATGCCTGTTGAAATAGCAAAATATATCTGCTACACTATACTTAATACTATCTGAAACCGGAGAAAAGCAATGGAAAATATATTAGAAAACCTTAATCCTTCTCAGCTTGAATCAGTAACTTCCATAGACGGATACATACGAGTTATTGCAGGTGCAGGATCAGGAAAGACAAGAGCCTTGACCCATAGGTTTGCATTTCTCGTCAATGAAGTCGGTATTTTGCCGGGGAACATCCTTTGCGTTACCTTCACAAACAAGGCTGCCAACGAGATGCGGCAGAGGATTCATAACCTAACCGGAGATAATGACACAGGTTATATCAGTACTTTCCACGGATTCTGCGTTAACGTTTTGCAGGAGGACAGTTTTGCAGTAGGATATCCTAAAAGCTTTCTTGTCCTTGATAATTCCGATATTAATGATATGCTGAGTCTTATCTACGAGGAACGGGGACTGACTCTCAGGGATATGACCTTTCGTGATGCCCGCAACAAGATCGAGATGGAAAAGCTCTACCATAAGCCTGAGTATTATCATGATCTGATAGACCTGTCACTTGAACAGCTTCATCAGAAATATCTTGATGCTGCCGAAATAATGGACATCATATTCTATGGTTATCTATATCAGGAAAAGAAATGCTTCGGACTTGATTACAATGACCTTATCAAGCTTGTGTTGTACATCTTTTCTAAGAATAAAGATATCAAGCTTAAATGGCAGCAGAGACTTGAATACATCATGGTTGACGAGTTTCAGGATATAGATTCCTTGCAGTATGAACTGATGAAGGTTTTGTGCGGATATCACCATAATTTGTTTGTGGTAGGGGATCCCGACCAGATCATTTACACCTGGAGAGGTGCAAACATAAAATATATTCTGAACTTTGATAAGGAGTTCCCTGATGTTAAGACCATAATGATGATGGAAAATTACAGAAGTACTCCACAGATAATCAGTGTTGCAAATTCTTTGATAGACAAGAACAAACACCGCATAAAGAAAGACCTTATACCCACATTGCCTGACGGAGAAGGAGTAGTCTGTCATTTTGCCGATACTGCTGAAAATGAGGCTAAGTGGATCACCGGACAAATCATGGAACTGAGTGACAAAGGCATACCGTACAAAGATATGACCATACTGTATCGTGCCCATTATGTGACACGGGAGATTGAGGCAGCACTCCAAAAGGCAAAAATACCCTACGCTCTTTACAGTGGTATTCCGTTTTACGACAGGACAGAGATAAAGAACACCCTTGCATATCTCAGAATGATAGCCTACAAGGATGATCTTTCGTTCAGGAGGATAGTAAATGTCCCCAAACGGAATATTGGTGAAAGACGCATAAAATTCATAGAGGAAACAGCAATCAATAATAATTGTTCGCTGTATCAGGCTATGTGTCTGACGCTCGACGATGAGATTTTTAAAGGAACGAAAGCGCAGCAATTTGTTGATATGATCGAGAGGTTTTCTGCAAAATACAGCGACAGGCTGATATCAGAGCTTGTATCAGATGTTCTGGACAAAAGCGGATATGAAAAAGCTCTCCGGACAGAAGGAAGTCAGGAGAGGCTTGATAATCTTGCGGAACTTAAACAGTCAATATTTGACTACGAAACGACCTGCGGAGAAGAAAGTATGCTGGAACATTATCTTGCTCATGTTGCCCTGTTTACCGGAAGTGATCAGCAGGACAAAGGAGATAGAGTAAAGCTGATGACTGTCCATGCTGCAAAGGGGCTTGAATTCCCCTATGTATTTCTGTGTGGTATGAATGAGGGCATTTTCCCATCAAAAAAGACTAACACTCTTGAGAAGATGGAAGAAGAGCGCAGACTTGCCTTTGTTGCGATGACAAGGGCTGAGAAAAAACTGTATCTTACAGAAGCTGAAGGACACAATATTGACGGTTCACCAAGATATCCTTCAAGATTTATTCTTGACATAGACCAGAACCTTCTGGAATACACAGAAAAACCAAAGGAGGGACTGATTGAGGATGCTCGCGGCTACTTTGCTGTTACCGAAAAGCATTTGCCCGATAATTTTGAAGAAGACCTGTTTGCAGTAGGGCATAGGGTACAACACCATCTTCTGGGTGGGGGAACTATATTGGAAGTTGACAGAGACAAGCTTGCCTACCTTATAAAGTTCGACACAGTAAGAACACCGAGAATGATATCATTCAGAGTAAAGTTAACAAGAGAAGAAAAAAACACCCTATAGCTCAAACTATAGAGTGTTTTTCTGTTATTGTGTTTTCTTAAATGCTATATCTGCCAATACTATCGGCAATTCTTCTTCGTGTTTTTCATTTTTCCAGGCTACTATAAAGCGGACTGCAGCTGAACATGGAAGATATCCGTTTTCTTTCAGCTTGGTCAGTTTTTCTTTGAATCCTTTTGAATATTGAAGAATACGAAATCTTTTGCCTTTGAGAACTACCGATAGATAGTTGGACTCAACATCAAGACTCATACCGCTGTGAAGATTAAATATTTGTTGTTTCTTATCCGCAAAGAAATCCAGAAAAACATCTTTAAAACCCATTTGTATTGTGATTTCAGTTGGTTCAGGATAGTCAATGTTATCACTAAGAAATTTTACACCAGGGATGGTATACCGAGAGAAAAGATCAGTGTTGCAATGAATAAACAAATTCTTTTTGGCTCTTGTCATTCCTACATACAATTTTCTCTTTTCTTCATCTGTAACAGCATAGTTGTCACGAAGCATGATATATACCGTATCAAATTCTCTGCCTTTTGATTTATGAATAGTAGATATATATATGGTGTTTTGTTCCTCAGAATAGAAGTCTTCATAGTTTGATTCATTTATGAACTCTTTAAAATCGGAAAAATACTTTATAGGAAAGACTGTCTGAAATTCCTGCATAAGATTCATGACATTTTCCAAACAGCTTGAATCAGAGTATATGGATGATAATCTGGCTTTTGCATATTCCCAGGTTTCGTCAGAGATAACAGGAGATTGAAGCTGACTTTCGATGATTTTCAGGAGATGTCTTACCTCTGCAAGATTACATAATCGGAATCTGTTCATTGATTGTATTAGTTTTGCTTTTATACCTCTTTTTGTCAGTAACCCCTGAATCTGCAGAGCTTCACCATTAGTTAAGGTTAAAATGCAAGCACTCCCGGTAGGATAATGGTTTTCGATATGATTGGCAATAGCATCATACATATATTTGCTTTGGTGTCTTACAACTGAGACAGTGGCATGATAATCGGTAACTGAAACGATAGGCTCTGATTTCATACGGCTATTCATAGATGTTGCGAAAGCATTAGAAAGAGCTACGATCTCTGAGCCGCTGCGGAAGTTCTCGTTCATCTCATATTTGACAGCTCCAAGTTCTTCAATCAGTGACCGCATATATCTTGAATCAGAACCTCTGAACTGATAGATGTTCTGATCGTCGTCACCTACAGCAATGACCCGCATATCGTCGTTCTGTTTGATAAGAGCTTTGATAAGTCTGTACTCATCTTCGTCCATGTCCTGAGCTTCATCTATAACCAATACACTTTTTGTTATCTTTCCTTGTTCAACATCTCCGTCTTCTATCATCTTGGCTGCATCCTTGACAACATTTTCTACTCCATCCAGACTGCCTATTTTACCCAGCAGGTCGAAGCAGTAGGAATGAAAGGTCTTTATTTCGACAAAATTTGCGGCAGTATTGATAAGATCTATAAGACGCTTTTTAAATTCTGTAGCAGCGGCACGAGAAAAAGTCAGCATAAGAAGCTGTTCGTGTTTAACGTCTTCAAGTAAAAGCAGAGAGGCTAATTTATGAACCAGAACACGAGTCTTTCCGCTTCCAGGTCCGGCAGCAACAACAATATATTTTGAATCTGCATCGTTAATGATTTTTGACTGAATATCGGATAAAGCACCGAATAATTGATGATATTTTTCCGGGGTGATGTTTCGGTCTATATCCTTTATTCGTTCACCTTTAAAATATTTTGCTATGAATTTCTTAAAATCCATCTGGAAATAGTCTTGAACAAACTGAAGAGCAGCATTATAGTTTTTAACCATAAGGTTAGCATACTCTCCTACAATATGTATCTGACGTACTTTCTGTTTATAGAACTCGTCAAGAAAACGGTAATCATCTACCTTATATCGAATCTTATTATCGGTTATCAGCCGTTTTATTTCCATTCCATTATAGAGAACGAGAAATCCACCCTCTAACTTCAAGGCTCCTATTTTAGATAAATACAGCAAAGCATCCTCTACATCGGCTACAGTAGTATAAGATCTGTTATTATCAAGAGTCAGACTGTTTTTGTATTCATCAAAAAGTTCTATTACGGAAAATTGGACTGCCTTTTCATCTTTATTCGATTTACCCGGTTCACAGTTCTGATATAAGTATTCAAGAATATAATAGCAAAGTTCAATACGTCGCTGATATTTTGCTATCATCTTGTCTGAAGGAAATGCAGCAACTAACTGGAAGGAACGTGATCCATCATTGCCGATTTTAATAATATAATTTTTGACGGAAAGAAAATAGATAAGTGTCCGTAAATGTTTTATGCTCGAATCAGAAAGCCCTTCTTTAAGAGCTTTATCATTCAACTCTTTGAGACTGAACTCACACCCATTAACAGTAATATGTTCAAGAAGAAACTGTTCCAGCTTTGCAAATTTTTTCAGGATCTGTTTTGACTTGTTCTCTGTATCAGAGCCGTATATATAGGCAGACATATCTTTTGTGTCAGAAAGCAACCCATCTTGTCTCATCAGATTTATGGCACCAATGACTTCAGCTTTATCAAGACCGAGAGTATCCGCAAGATAATCTACTCTGGATTCAGCCTCATCATTACCCGCATTGGAAATGCTTCTGCTTGAGATCAAAGACTTGATTATTCGTTTCGCATTGGTTCTCTGCTTGTCAGAAAATAGGGGAGACTGGTCGATGCGGAAAGCTGCTTCCGTCATGTTTTTTGCCTGAATGCTGGTAGCGTACACATGAGGAACATTTCTTCCGCGTTTAACATAACCTGCACTTTCCAGTGCAGAGATTGCAGTCCTTACTCTTGTTTCCACATCGTTTACAGAATCATCCCATCCGGCTTGTCTTGCAATCTCAAGTGCAGAACAGCAGATATTTGGTCTGAACCTTGTCAATGTTTTGACAGCTTTCCAGACCTGTTGAATTTCACTTATACTTAACTTTGTTTGGTTCAGTAAAACAAAATGTTTGTCAAGATCGCTGTCATTATAAAGTACATAGCAATCTGCCTGCATATTAGGATCTCGACCAGCTCTTCCAGCCTCCTGAACATAGTTTTCAAGTGAATCCGAGATGTCGTAGTGTATTACCAATCTTACATCTTTTTTATCTACACCCATTCCGAAAGCTGAGGTAGCTACTATTACTTTTACTTCATTTCTGATAAATGCTTCTTGGTTTTCGATTTTGTCGTTTGACTCCATCTTGCCATTGAAGGGTCTTGCGGGGAAGCCATCTGAAGTCAGTCTGGCAGCCAGTTCCTCAGTTTTCTTTGTACGTGATACATAGACTATAGTTGGGCAATCTTTCTCAGCAATAATGTTTCTGAGAGTATTATACTTTTCTTCATCGGTATCTTGGTGTAAAACTGTATAATGAAGGTTTTCTCTTGTTGCTGTGGATGCAAACAGCTCAAGATTCAAATCCAACTTTCGTTTGAAGTAGTCACAAATATCGGTAATAACTTTTTGTTTGGCAGTTGCAGTAAAGCATGATACAGGGATAGATTCTGTAATGTTTTTGGTTTTCTGGAGTTGTTTGATGAAATCTCCTATATATAGGTAATCTACGCGAAAATCCTGTCCCCAGGCAGAAAAGCAGTGCGCTTCGTCAATAACAAAACGAGCAATATTTCGGGAAGTCAGAATCTTTTCAATGGTTTTGGAACGAAGCTGTTCGGGGGAGATATATAGCAGAGTGGCAGAACCATTCATAAGACGTTCTATTGAATTGGCTCTTTCAATGGGGTCAAGCAAACCGTTGATTGTAACTGCTTCATTGATACCGATCTGATTCAGATTATCGACTTGATCCTTCATAAGAGACTGCAGCGGAGATATTACGATAGTAAGGGCATGGGCAGCCGACCCTGCCATTAAAGCCGGCAACTGGAAAGTTATAGATTTTCCTCCACCTGTCGGGAAAACAGCCAAAAGGGATTTTCCGTCAACAGCGGCTTGAGCAGCATTTTCTTGTAACGGTTCACCGTTATATTTTCGGAATTCATCATAATCGAAGAACTCTTTGAGCTTTTTATGGATATCCAGTTTGCTTTTACAATAAGGACAACCAATTCTGCAAGGAGTATTTGTAAGGCAACGAATGATATTTTCAATTTGAGGAAAGTTATATAACAGCCAAGGTGGAGTAATGCTCTGGTGATCGCTGGTATTGATAAGAGCAAGAGCATACGCAAGTTCTATCGGATTATTATCAATAAAGGGCTGAAGATCAGCGTTTGTGCATATCTTATCTCTGAAATAGCCGCGTATAAGCGTATTGGTGTCGTAATTAAAAATTATAGTACTTACATAAGAAAAGAATCCACGAAACTCTACTGTATCTGACAAAAGATCTCTGTAGATACCCTTAAGTTCTCGAGGAAGTTCATTAAAGGCATTGACCTCATCATAGAACAGACTCATAGCTTTTTTGCTGTCATTGACCGGATTGTTTAGTTCGTCTGTCTGTAATTTGTCGTCCTTCAATAGTGAGTGATATGGACGCTTGGGAAATAGTAAGGGAGAGAGGTAAAGAGTATCAATAGCAGGAAGATCGATTGGTTTAGCAATTGTCTTTTCTATGTATTTCAAATCATGATGTATTATATTATGGCCGCAAAGGATTACATCTTTGTCAATGAATGAAAGGAAATCAGAAACAGAGGAAGAATGAAGAGTTGATCCATTCTCTGAAACAGCTCCTATATCGTGTATTTTCTCATCGCTGACACCAACTTCAGTATCAAAAAAAACAATAGGCTTTTTCATGGTCAACCCTCCCCGAACAAATGTATTCTAAGGAAACACTGAATTAATCGAAATTTATAATTCTATATAGGAATAATGAATTAAAAATGGCTCAGAGCATGCTATAATATAGTTACAGAGTAAAAAGCATAGGAGCAAGCAAAATGAGCCAGATGACATTGAGCGATTATGAGTACAGCAAAAGAAAAAAGAAAACCAAAAGAGAAGAATTTCTCGATGTAATGGAAGAAATTATCCCGTGGGATGAA
>JBGVAQ010000084.1:0-6958 GCA_045224775.1 Acutalibacteraceae bacterium
CATCATGCCGTTTTCGCTCATCACCGCCTTGCAGACAAGATAGCCGAGTCCTGCGCCAAGAGCGGTTCCGACTATACCGATAAACAATCCGTATGATGTGTAATGCCTTAAAATCCTGCGGTTTTTGAAGCCAAGAGCTTTCAGAGTTCCTATCTGAATCTTCTCTTTTGTGGCGATACGGTGCATGGTAGTTACCATTGTAAGTATCGCTATGGCAAGGAACAGAACGGGCAGAACCGAACCCATTGTCTTGCCTTCTTCGGATTCCCCCATAGCTTCCTTGTACACAACATGATCTGTTTTCGGCGTTACCATGATAGTTCTGCCGAGAGCATTTTTAACAGCATCCTCAAGGCTTTCCTTATCCATATCCGAAAGAATATTCACTTGTGCGTAGACCTTGTTTTCTGCTTCATCAATCGCATTTTCCGTAATCAGGTTTTCGGGAAAACCCGACATTTTCAGCTTTTCACGAATGACTGTTCTCAGTTTTTTCGGAGACATATAGGCATAACCAAATGTATTGTAATCCGGCATGAGCTGGTTTTTGTCAGCAACGCAGATCATGTGTTCGCCTGATTTTATCAGACCGACTATCTTTCCTGAAATATCCATTCCCTGAAACGAAAGAGTCAGCTCATCACCGAGTTGATAGTTATTAGCAGATGCGAATTTGTCTGAAACCCAGAAGCCTTCACCGTTTTCATCATATTTTTCTCCGCTCATAACGACAAATGTCGAAACGGAAAAGTTCTCGCTGACATCAAGGGCAAGGGATTTATTTGTCTTACCTTTAATGTCAAGATTAACAGACAGAAACCGGGTCGCCGCATTTACGCCGTTAATACCTGCAATTTTGTCAAGATCGTCGGCAGTAAAGCCGTTCTGATCATATAATCTGAAATCTGCATAATTCGTATCAGCAAAGAAGCGTGAGGTATCATATTCAATGGTGTACCACTCCATATTGAAGCCAAGGAAGATGCCGATGCCGAGAGTTATCATAATTATCATTGAAATGAACTGCGCTTTGTAGCTCCATGCGGTACGGAATAATTTTCGTGTCAGCATTACCATTTCACCTCGTCTGCACTCATGGGTTTTTCCTGTTCCTCCACAGAGCGTATTTTACCGTTTTTGACACGGATGACAACATCAACCATTTTAGCAATGCTCTGGTTATGCGTAACAATAACTATGGTTTTTCCATAACTTTTTGCCATTTTCAGAAGGAGCTTGAGCACCATAACGCCTGTTTCGCAATCAAGTGCGCCTGTCGGTTCATCGCAAAGAAGTACCTGAGGATTCTTGCACAGCGCTCTTGCAATGGAAACCCTCTGCTGTTCTCCGCCCGAAAGCTCGGACGGGAAGTTGTGCAGATGGTCGGAAAGCCCTACCTCCCCTATCATCTGCTTTGCATCAAGATGATTTTTGGATATTTCCGACACAAGCTCTACATTCTCATAGACCGTCAGCGTGGGTATAAGGTTATAGAACTGAAAGACAAATCCGACAGTAGCCGCACGGTAATCCGCAAGTTCGTTATCGCTGAGCTTGGATATATCCTTATCGTTTACGGTTATCGTGCCCTCTGTCGGGCTGTCCAGACCGCCCAGCATATTCAGAAGGGTGCTTTTTCCCGCACCAGACGGACCGAGAATAACAACGAATTTTCCTTCGTCAAGGGTAAAGCTGACATTATCAAGCGCTTTCAGTTCATGCTCGCCTGTCTGATATATCCTTGTAACATTATCGAATTTTACGATAGACATTTCTGATATTTCCTTTATTTCTTTTTCAAACAATGAAAAGCTTTGCATTGAGTTCTTTCAAGGCTTAGATGCATCTAACTTAATGACATAAAAACGACAGATCATCAGATGAAGTTAAATGTATCTAATCTTATCTACATATAGTTTAATACCTATAACTCAATATGTCAAGCGTGATTTTATAAATATACAGGGTTTTTGAATGAATAAATAATTTATGAACAAAGTATAAAGCCTCCCTCAAAGAGGGAGCCATATTAATAATTTGTTTACTCATTCAAAAACCCTGATCAATCATCTTTAATCGGTTGACAAATACGGTTAGATGTATTATACTATAGGGCAAGCAGTTAGATATCTCAAATAAGAAATGAGAACTATCAGCAAAGGAATTCTGGCATTTTTTGGAGGTGTATTGTTTGGTTCAGACAGTAACAACTATTCAGGAAATCGCAGAGGATATTGAAAAAATACTTGACTTTTTTAAAGCGGTATGATATATTGGTTAGCGGTATTTAACCCAAAGACCATGATTGCGAAATCTTGTAGGGGCATTGAGCATACTTTTCCGTCCATGACAGATCAAGCGGCAAGAATATCAGGCTGTAAGAGCCGTTATTTTTTTGATATTAGGTTAGACTAATCTAATTAATCATAGAGGCACTTTTGAATAGATCGTCTATACGGTCAGATTTTTTAGTATCACCATAATATTAGGTTAGTCTAATCTAACCTCGAAAACGGTGCTTTCCTGTACTGATATCATGGACTGATCAACCGAAAGGACAGTGAACAGCCGATCATGAACAAACGAAAGGTCGAAGATTATCTTAAGACTATCTATATGCTTTATCAGACGAAGGGGATTGCAAGAGGTGCTGATATTGCGGACAAGTTCGGAGTGAAACGCTCTACCGTATCAGTAGGGCTGGATGAGCTTTGTAGGGATGGATTTATTGAAAAACTGCCGGATCATTCGGTCATACTGACATCAAAAGGACTTGAGATCGCACAGGTTAAGTCAGAACGATGCCGGAAGCTGTACGAGATGATCATAGAGCTGAAAATATGCGAAGAAACAGCGGAGAAGGATGCTGACGAAATCGAAAATGCTGTCAGTATAGAAAGCTACTGCGCCCTGCTGCGGATGTTTGATGAATGGAAAAAAGCATAAAGACAAGTCTGCCCTGTCACTAAGCAAGGCAGAGCAGCAAATATCAAATGAATGAGGTGTTTTGCATGAAAATCAAACCGGGTAGAATAATGTATATTCTTGCACTCTTGCTGCTGACATTCGGAATGGTTTCAACAACGGCGCTGGCGGCAGGAAGCGACAGTACATATTATTTGTCCTATAAAAAGTATGTTGAAGCCGAAAACCCTGACGGCAGCAAAACAGTTACCTACAATGAGATAACAGATCAGATCTCAAACCTGTTGCAGGAGGGTCTGCGCAGGTACCAAAGCGGTGCGGACAGAGACGGTGATGACGGTTACTATAAGCCCTTCACCAATTCCTACGGCTTTTGGTATGAAACAAGCGGCTTTGAAAAAACCGTTATGGGCTATATCTCCGGCGCAAGAGTCAATGAAGTAGAGCTGCAATTTTCCAATATGAAGAAAGCGGTCAACAACAATAAAAGCTATGATGAAATAAAGACAGAGGTCGATAAGCTTGTTTCCATGCTGCGTGAGGATGCAAACATACTTGACGGACTGTTCGGCTACTCATCGGAATCAGGCGGGTCAGGCGGTCTGACATGGGCGACCTTTGGTGCGGTGTTCGGCATCATCCTGCGTGAGGGTCTTGAAGCAATATTGATTGTAGGTGCGATGATTGCCTATCTTGTCAAGACCAACAACAGGCGTGGCACGATCTTTGTCTATATCGGTGCGGCTCTGGCACTTGTCGCAAGCGTGATAGCGGCGATCATTCTCTATTCCATTACCAGCGGTACGAGCAATTCCATCCCTCAGGAGATCATCGAGGGTGTGACCGCTTTGGTTGCTGTTGCCGTATTGATCTATGTTTCCAACTGGATGATCTCCAAAGCGGAATCCGAGGCATGGACAAAATACATCAGTGGTAAGGTGTCCTCTTCTGCGGAAAAAGACAAAATGTTTGTTTTAGGATTTACATCATTTCTGGCTGTGTTCCGTGAGGGCGCTGAGGTGATACTATTCTGTCAGCAGTATTTCTCTCGTGCAGGAAGCATGGAAAACGGCTATCTTGCTGTGTTTGGAGGTATTGCGGCAGGTCTTGGTGCAGCGGCACTGGTGTTTATCCTGATACGTGTATTCGGTGTCAAAATACCGCTCAAACCCTTCTTTATGGCGACAAGCATTCTCATGGCAATTATGTCTATTGCATTCCTTGGCTCAGGAATGTGGGAGCTGTTTCTGGACGGAGGCCTTGCCGAAAGTATGGGCGGCTGGGTACAAAGCCTTGCCGGTACGATTCCTGCCCTGTCGTGGATGTCAGGAAGTGATATACTTGCCTTCTTCGGCATTTATCCCACATGGATCACGCTCGGCCCTCAGCTGATCCTGCTGGTCATTACGGTCATTACATTCATACTGATGATAAAAAAAGGCGCAAAAGCCAAAAAGTCTGTCTCTTCTGACGGCCAACAAGGGTAATATCTGTCCGGGACCCGTAGACCCGAGACGGTTATTATAACAAAAAAGAACTTATGATTCTGGAGGTCATACAATGAAAAAGTACACAAAGATATTTGCACTTGCTATGGCGGCCATGCTGTCTGTTGTTAGCTTAGCAGCCTGCAACGGCAACAATAATTCAAGCAGCAATTCCACAGCCAGTACAGCCAGTACAGCAAGCACAGCTTCAAGCACTGAAGAAAGCAAGAAGGATGACGCAGGAGAGGAAAAGGATCTCGGCTTTACCGAGGTTGAGATCTTTGCCGGTGTTGAAAAGGAATTTCTTAACCTTAACGCTGTTTACTTCCAGCCCGTTGATATGACAGGCGGCTATAAGGCAGAGGATTATGACTGCCACCTTGAGCTTGACGTTTCGGCTCTTGAAAACGGTCTCGGTTACGGCAAGGGCGACTGGGTTCCTTATCTGACGGTTGAGTACGAAGTAAAGAAGAACGATGGTAACTATAAGGCAACCGGTACTTTCATGCCTATGGCAGCTTCCGACGGTCCTCATTACGGCGCTAACCTCAAAATGGACGGTGACGGACTTTATACTGTGACCTTCACAGTTAAATTCCCGGATTCAAGCACCTACCTCATCCACACAGACAACACCGGTCCTGACACACACGCTTTCCCGAATGCTATTGTTTATACCTATGACAAGTGGCAGTTTACCAAGGGTGCGTGGGCAGAATAATAAACGCATAAAAAAACCGCCGATGATTACGGGCTTCGGCGGCAGCAGGCTCATATCCGGGCACTTATCTTCGGTGTCAGGATATGGGCTGTGTGCTTATATGGAATATTTGTAAAACATCAAAAAACAAGGGTGAGATCATGCTTACATACCTTATTAACGTAACTGATGATATGCTTTTTGTATCCCTCGTTCTGGGCGTGATACTTGCTGTTATGGATACCCGAAGCGGCAAAGCAGGAAAGATCATCACGAGATCCGGACTTGCCGCCGGATTTATCATAGCCGCAGTTCGTTCGTACATTACTAATACAAGGCGTCTTGTGGGCGGCTGGAAAGTAGGTACCTACGGATATGGCGCAGCATTGGCGCTTTTTGTTCTGCTGATAGCTGCATTTATAATTTTCGGAAAAAAGTTTTTGACAAAAAAAGGAAAGCCCGGGCTGGTAAAAGCTTCAGAGATCATTATTCCAACAGTGGCGGCACTTCTTGCTGCTTCATATCTATACTGCGCAATGCCGAATGTTTATGTCTATCCTTTCAAGTTTGACACGGGAGGAAACGGGGTTCTCTCTACCGATTACCTCTTCCGACTGGGAGGTTATCTTGCAGGAATTATTGTCTGCCTTGTCTCGGCAGTAAGCGCCTATAAGCTGATTTCCGTTGCTGTGATAAAGGGCAGCAAAAAGCTTTCGGTTATTTCCTTCTTTCTTTTGAACACAATGCTTGCGGTATACAATTTTGCAAAGCTTATGCTGGTGCTGACCCCGAGAAAGATCGTTGACAGTGTAGAACTCTTCAACTTCGCCTCTGCCAGCAATAACCTTGCACATTGGTACACCTTTGCAGCTTTTACAATATTAGCGGTGATCGGCATCGTTATCTGGGTCAGGAGCTATACCTCAAAAGAGCCCTATTCCACCAATGCACAGCACCGTAAACAGCGGTCAGTCTGGCGCACTGGGAAAAGGTATTCCGTTACTTTGTTCTGCTGCTTTGTGGTCGCTGTTTTGTGTGCCACATGGTTTGTGGAACTCAACAATGAGGTTATTCGTGAAGCCCCCACAGAGGAGCCTGTCATTACACAAAACGCGGACGGCACTGATAAGGAACTGCGTGTACCGCTGGAAACAGTCAGTGACGGACATCTTCATCGCTTTGGCTATACGACATTGGAAGGATATCCCACAAGATTTATCGTTGTGCTGAAGCAGGAAAATACCGGTAACTACGGTATCGGTCTGGATGCCTGTGAGATATGCGGTGAAGCAGGCTATTACGAGAATAAGGACGGTCAGGTCGTATGCAAAAAGTGCGGTGTCGTTATGAATAAGACCACCATCGGCATGAAGGGCGGATGTAATCCTATTATCATAGACTATGATATTGAGGACGGAGAGATAATTATTCCCGTTCAGGAAATGGTAAAGAATCAATCACATTTCAAGAAATAACTGAAAAAGGAGGGAAAGTATGTTTTTACGAATGGTGTGCGGCACATTTTACCGACAATGGAAGAAGATGCTGATGATTGCACTCACCGTTGCATTGGGTGCTTCCATCGCAACTGCGATGCTGAATGTTATGCTGGGTGTCGGCGATAAGATCAACGAGGAGCTTAAGACCTACGGCTCCAACATTACGGTGGTGCCACAGTCGGAATCCGTTATCAGCAAGCTGTATGAGTTGGACGAGGAGGTGCGGTATGACTACCTCAAGGAAGAAAGCGTCAACGAGCTGCTGACCATCTTCTGGGCGAACAATATCGTAGATTTCGCACCCGAAACGGATACCGCTGTCACACTTGACGGCAGTGAGGTAAGAC
>JBGVAQ010000085.1:0-2396 GCA_045224775.1 Acutalibacteraceae bacterium
AAGTCCCATTTGTGCGGTATCATTCCTCGAAGTATCCGCCTGTGGAGCTGTCCCACTCTATTGTGCCGTCCTCGTACATCTGACAGCCGTGAGCCACAAATGTCCACTTATACTTGCTTACACGCTGAAACTTTGCTCTGAAATGTCCCTCTGCTTCAAGGCAGATATAGGAGCCGCCGCCTTTGTTTGTGTAGATCATATCGGGTGTAGGATTGAAGTAGTGTCTGTCCATCGTCTGACCTCCTTTCTGTAAGGTATTATCTTCTCCTTACAGTATCTATTATAAACGATAAATCGTTCATATTCAATATACAATACGAACGAACTTTCGTTCATATTTTTGTAGAACTTGTTTATCTTGTACACTTGTATTCGTGCATTATTCGTGGTACAATGGAGAAGAAATCAAACGGAGGTGTTCCTATGGGAATGATATTCAAATTTGACACACTGAAAGCATTGAAAGATAAGGGATACACAACATATCAAATCAGAGAAAAGAAAATACTGAGCGAATCAACTGTGCAGAAGCTGAGAAAAGGAAGTCCGGTTTCTTGGGAAAACATAGAAGCACTGTGCAGACTTTTAGAGGTTCAGCCCGGCGATCTGTTGGAATATGTGCCTGATGAAGTACCGGCAGAAAAGGAATGATTTTTTTCTTCTGTTGGGTATAAAAAAATGGGGCTTGAAGCCCCAAAAGTTACGAGGTGAAACCCCATGAACGACAAAGAACAAAAGAAAGCCGCCAAAGAATTTGCGGCAAGGTGGGAAGGCAAGGGATATGAAAAAGGTCAGTCACAGCAATTCTGGATGGACTTACTCCAAAGCGTTTACGGCGTGACCAACATCACGGAGTTTATCAGCTTTGAAGATCAGGTTCATCTTGACCATACGTCCTTTATTGACGGCTATATCAAGTCAACGAAAGTCATGATCGAACAAAAGAGTATTGGCAAGGACTTACGCAAGGGTATCAAGCAATCGGACGGTACATTCCTGACACCGTTCCAACAGGCCAAACGGTATGTTACGGAGTTGCCGTTGTCGCAGCACCCCCGTTGGATTATTACTTGCAACTTTGAGGAATTTCTTGTCTATGACATGGAAAAGCCAAATGGAGAACCAGAACAAATTTTCTTAAAAGACCTTGAAAAAGACTATTACCGTCTGCAATTCCTTGTCAAAACCGGCAGTGAGAACTTGAAAAGAGAAATGGAAATCTCCTTGAAAGCCGGTGAATTGGTCGGCAGGCTGTATGATGCGATTCTGAAGCAGTACAAGAACCCGAAAGACCCGCATACGCTTCAATCGCTGAATATGCTGTGTGTGCGGTTGGTATTCTGTCTGTATGCGGAGGATGCCGGTATTTTCGGACAGCATGAAATGTTCGGGCAGTATCTTGTCAAGTTTCCGGTTAAGCAGGTTCGTGAAGAAATTATCAAGCTATTCAAAGTGCTTGACACTAAACCGGAAGATCGTGACCCGTATATGGAGGATGATTTGGCGGCGTTTCCGTATGTCAACGGCGGTTTGTTTGCGGATGAGCATATCGAAATACCCCGATTCACAGAGGAAATCGTTGACTTGCTGATACACCATGCCAGCGAAGGTTTTGATTGGTCGGAAATCTCCCCAACCATCTTCGGTGCGGTGTTTGAGTCCACTCTTAACCCCGAAACAAGACGTTCCGGCGGTATGCACTACACAAGCATTGAAAATATCCACAAGGTTATTGACCCGTTGTTTTTGGATGAACTGAAAGCCGAACTGGACGAGATTGCCCAAATCAAAGTACAGAAAACGAGAAATCAGCGGTTAGAAGCGTTCAGAGAAAAGCTGTCCGGCTTGGTGTTTCTTGACCCGGCCTGCGGTTCCGGCAATTTCCTGACGGAAACTTATCTGTCACTGCGGCGGTTAGAGAATGAATCCATCGCTATTCAGCACCAGAATCAAATACAGTTTGGTGCGTTCCATAATCCGATCAAGGTTGGTATTGCACAGTTTTACGGTATTGAAATCAATGACTTTGCCGTGACAGTAGCAAGGACGGCACTATGGATAGCCGAAAGTCAGATGCTGCACGAAACGGAGAAAATCATCAATCAGACGATAGACTTCCTGCCGTTGAAGTCATACCCGAACATCACAGAGGGTAACGCACTGCGTATTGATTGGGAAAGCGTTGTGCCGAAGGATAAGCTGTCGTACATTATGGGCAATCCGCCGTTTGTGGGATATTCTTTGCAAAGCAAGGAACAAAAAGCGGATATGCTGTCGATTTATGTCGATGAAAAAGGCAAGCCCTACAAGACCGCCGGAAAGATAGATTATGTGGCGGCATGGTATTTCAAGGCGGCCAAGCTGATGGAACACACCGCTATCCGCACTGCTTTTGT
>JBGVAQ010000086.1:0-6780 GCA_045224775.1 Acutalibacteraceae bacterium
TTGTTATACAGTGTCCTTCGGGACACTGTTTTTTTGTGTTTTTTTATAAAAATTGATGAAAAAAATATTGAATAAAGCCAAGAAAAATGTTATTATAATTAAATATAGAAAAGGCGGTGTAGGAATGAAAAAATGGATAATTTCCGAGCTTGATAAAAAGAAAATAAATGAACTTGCCTCAGGCCTCGGACTGCCTGTATTTACTGCTATGCTTCTTTGTATAAGAGGAATGACTGACGAGAAAGCCATATCTGATTTTATGAATTTTGACGGTTCACTTGAACATCCCATGAAAATGAAGGATATGGATAAAGCAGTAAACAGGATAAGGGATGCATATTATTCAAATGAAAGGATATGTGTTTACGGTGACTATGACTGCGACGGCGTTACAGCTACAGCTCTTCTTTTTTCATACCTTGACTCGATATCAGCTAATGTATGCTATTATATTCCCGACCGTAATACGGAAGGCTACGGTATGAATATAAATGCTGTAGATAAGCTCCATAAAGACGGAGTAAAGCTTATAATAACAGTTGATAACGGTATAGCCGCATTTAAAGAGATAGATTATGCCAAGACTTTAGGTATAGATGTTATAGTGACCGATCACCATAAAACACAGGATAAGCTGCCGAATGCGGTAGCTGTAATAGATCCTCACCGTATGGATGAAACAGCCTCGTTCCATGATTACTGTGGAGCAGGTATTGCTTTGAAGCTTGCAATAGCACTTGAAGCAAACCCTGTTTCTATAATTGAAAATTATTCAGAGCTCGCCGCTATCGGAACAATAGCCGACCTTGTACCACTGAGCGGAGAGAACCGTGATATAGTAAAGGCAGGACTTCTCAGACTTGAAAATACAGAGCGTCAGGGACTTTCGGAACTTCTGAAGCTGGCACAGATAGATAAAATATCGGCAGGGAATATAGCTTTCAGGCTTGCACCGAGGATAAATGCGGCAGGAAGGCTTGGAAATGTACACGATGCACTTGAACTTTTTCTTACCGAGGATGAGGACAAGGCACAGGAATATGCAGAGAAGCTTTCGGGACTGAATGTAAAAAGACAGTCAATAGAGAATGAAATATATAATGACATATGCAGCCGGCTTGACGCAGATCCGATGCTGACAGCCGACAGGATAATAATAATATCCTCAGAGGACTGGAATCCCGGAGTTATCGGAATAGTATCCTCTAAAATAACGGAGAGATACGGAAAACCATCAATAATAATTTCGGAAGGTCCGGATATATGCAAGGCATCGGGAAGGAGCGTATCAGGATTTTCACTTGTTGACGCAGTATTCTCATGTGCGGATATGCTTGAAAAATACGGCGGACATCCTATGGCTGTAGGTCTCAGCATAAGACGCAGCAATATAAACAAGTTCAGAAAAGCGATGAATGAATATGCCGGTAAGCTTGAATTCATGCCGATTCCGTCAGTGAATCTTGACTGCACACTAAGACCGTCACAGATTTCAGTTGATATGGTACATCAGCTCCATGCATTTGAACCTTTCGGCTATGGAAATCCAAAGCCTGTTTTTGCTATTGTGAATATGCGTCTTGATAAAATAACACCCTTGTCAGAGGGAAAACATATAAAGCTTTCAGTATCAAGAGATGAAGCAAGGCTGAACCTTGTAAAATTCTCTACCTCACCAGATGAATTTCCGTATCCGGAAGGAAGTCTTATAGATCTTGCAATAAGTCTTGATATTAATATTTATCGTGGCAAGGAATATCTTTCATTTTTGGTAAAAGAAATAAGGCCTTCGGGCTTTGACAGCGAGGCTGCAATGCTTGAAGTACAGATATATGATGATTACAGGAGGGGAAAGTTAAGCCCTAAGCTCAAAGAGCTATATCCTGAAAGGAGCGATTTTGCCGCTGTTTACAGATTTGTCAGGAATCATCCGCAAAGCGTGTACAGCATTGATATGCTCATAAGCAGTATTGGCAGTAATACTCTTGGTGCGTTCAGGCTGTTGATGATACTTGACATTTTCAGTGAACTGAGGTTGATTGAATATACAAGGCAGTGTGATTTTTTAAAAATATCAGTTGCCGGGGCAGGATCGAAAGTACAGTTGGAAGGATCAGGGATCTACAGAAAATTAAAGGAGGATATTGAAAATGTCAGAAACACAGAAGTTCTATCAGGATTATCATGAACTTGTCGATCTAATGAGCAAGAGTGACCACAGCTATGATTTTGAGCTTGTTGAACGAGCGTATCTTTTTGCGGATGAGAAACATGGCGACCAGCGCAGAGCGTCAGGCATTCCATATATTCTCCATCCGACATCCGTAGCATGCATACTTGCCGAGCTTGGCATGGATTCGGAGTCGATAGCGGCTGCCCTTCTTCACGATGTAGTTGAAGATACAGAAGTTACTCTTGAGGATGTAACAAAGCTTTTTGGCAGCGAGATAGCAGGGCTTATAGACGGCGTTACAAAGCTCGGAAAAATCCCGTATTCATCAAGGGAAGAACAGCAGGCGGAGAATATCCGCAAGATGCTTATTGCTATGGCAAACGATATAAGGGTAATAATCATCAAGCTTGCGGACAGACTTCATAATATGAGAACGATAGAGTGTATGAAGGAGCAGCACCGCCGTGATAAAGCACTCGAAGTCATGGAGGTATATGCACCTATAGCTCACCGCCTCGGTATACGTGCCATAAAGGAAGAGCTTGAAGATCTGTCTATCCGATATCTTGATCCCGTTGGCTATGCGGAGATAGAAAGACAGCTCGAAAAGAAAAGCAAGGACAGAATACATTTTGTTGCAGAGATAAAGCAGAATCTGTACGACAGACTTCAGCATGAGGTAAAGAATGTCTATATCGAAGGACGTGTAAAGAGCATACACGGAATATATAAAAAGACCTTTATGAAGGGCAGAACTATGGATCAGATCTATGACATCTTTGCGGTAAGGGTTATCGTTGAGAGTGTCGCAGACTGTTATAATGTACTCGGCGTAGTGCATGATATGTTCAAGCCGCTGCCGAATCGTTTCAAGGACTATATCTCAACCCCTAAGCCGAATATGTACCAGTCACTTCATACAACAGTTATAGGCAAAGAGGGCGTACCGTTTGAGATACAGATAAGAACATGGGAAATGCACTATACCGCTGAATATGGTATTGCTGCCCACTGGAAGTATAAGGAAGGCATAACAAAGAAGGATTCGCTTGATGAAAGACTTGCATGGATAAGAAAGATGCTTGAAAATCAGAGCGATAATGATTCAACGGATATTGTCCGTACAATAAAGATGGATCTTGCACCCGAAGAAGTATTTATATTCACACCTAAGGGTGATGTAATAAGCCTTCCAAACGGTGCAACTGTGATAGATGTTGCCTATGCAATACACACAGAGGTAGGCAACAGGATGATAGGAGCTAAGGTCGATAAACGTATAGTTCCTATTGATTATAAAGTAAAGAACGGCGAGATAATAGAGATAATCACGACAAAGGAAAGCGGAGGTCCTAAGCGTGACTGGCTGAATATCGTAAAGACGAGTGAAGCAAGAAGTAAGATAAGACTGTGGTTCAAGCGTGAAAAGCGTGAAGAAAACATCATAGAGGGTAAAGCACAGCTTGAAACAGAGTTCAGAAGACTGAATATCCACGTTCCCGAAAAGGAAATGGAAGACTTCCTTTGTGAAATAATCCGCAGACAGAACTGCAACAGCCTTGATGATTTCTATGCAACTATAGGTTATGGCGGCTTGCAGCTCTGGAGAATACTTCCTAAGATAAAAGAGGAGTATATAAAGAAGTATGCAGAACCCGAACCGGCTTCACCTGTAGTTCTTACAGAGCCTGTAAAGAAAAAGGTAAGTTCTGGAGTACACATAGAAGGAATAGATGACTGTCTTGTAAAATATTCAAGATGCTGTAATCCGCTTCCGGGAGATGAAATAATAGGCTTTATTACAAGAGGCTACGGCGTTTCAATACACAAGAGAAGCTGTACAAACGTACCTAAGCGAATAGAGGATGCGGATGAGCCTGAACGCTGGGTAAAGGCTGAATGGGCTGATGAGATAACGCATGAAACATTCCAGTCAACACTTCAGATAACCGCAACAGACAGACGAGGACTGCTTGCCGATATTACTAACCAACTTTCATCAATGCATCTTTTTATACACGCACTCAATTCTCGTGAAGCCAAAAACGGTATGGCGCATATAGAGGTATCTATAACCGTTAACGGCATAAATCATCTTAAAATGGTAATAAGCCGTCTTAGCGGTATAAACGGCATAGTATCAATAGGCAGAAATTAAGAGGGACAGGATAAATGAAAGCAGTAATACAAAGGGTAAGCGAATGCAGTGTAACAGTTGAAGGAAAGGTAACCGGAAGTATCGGAAACGGCTTTCTGATACTTCTGGGTATTGAAAAAGGCGATACCGGAACGGAAGCTGAAAAGCTTAGTGCAAAGATATCGGGACTTCGTATATTTACAGACGAAAATGACAAGATGAATCTGTCACTTTCCGATGTAAACGGAGGTGTGCTTGTTGTATCTAATTTCACACTCTGTGCACAGTGCCGCAAGGGAAGAAGACCGAAATTCGATGCAGCGGCAGACCCTGAAATTGCCGAACCGCTGTATGAATATTTTTGTGAGTGCATGAAGAACAACGGCATTGAAAAGGTTGAGAAGGGCATATTCGGAGCAGATATGAAAGTATCTCTCCTGAATGACGGCCCTGTAACTATCGTTATAGATACAAAAGAGCTTGCCTGATATCAATGCAGTACGGGAGGAAAATAAATGATAAAGGTAAAATGCTTTCCTGTTGGTGCGCTTAGTGCAAACTGCTATTTTGTAACGGCAGACAATGATGAATCACTTCTCATTGATACAGGTGCACCGGCAAAGGAGCTTGACAGGATAATAAACGAGTTCGGAGCGGATAAGCTTAAATACATCCTCCTGACTCACGGACATTTTGACCATATTGCAAATACAGCGGCTGTAAAGCGTGAATATCCGCATGTAAAGATAGTTATAAGTGAAAAGGAAAAAAACTTTACAACCAGAGATAACTTAAATTTGTCATTGTTTTTTGACGGAACAATAGAACATTTCGATGCTGATATACTTGTAAATGACGGTGACGAGCTTCCGTTCGGAAAATATAAAATAAAAGTACTTGCAACACCCGGACATACAATAGGCGGAGTATGCTATATAATAGATGACAGTATTTTCACCGGTGATACTCTGATTGCAGGTACGACAGGAAGGACGGATTTCCCTACAGGCAGTATTGCTGATATGAGAAAATCAATAGCAAGGCTTGCCGCTATAGATGGAGACCTTAATGTATACTGCGGACACGGCGAAAGCACAAGTCTGGGATACGAAAGAGATAACAATTATTTTATGGAGAAAGTCCGTTATGACAATATATATTAACAATCAGTTCCATTATGAAACGGAAAATCTTGTAAGACTGTTCTTTCCTAATGATAAAATCACTGTTGTAAAGGAAGAACCTGCTGTAAAGGAATTACCCTTTATAACAGTTTTTATCGAAAATAAAGAAAATAATATTGAAATAAGTGTAAAGGCAGAAGCCTGTATTGGCACAGAGAGTGATTTAAAGCTCATAGAAAACAGCGATAAGCTCACAGAAAAGGATATTGAGCGTGAAATGGCAGTATGTCTGTACGGAGTACTTGTCAGACTGACAGGAAAAACACAGCCGTGGGGCATACTTACGGGTGTGCGTCCGATAAAGCTTTTCAGAAGGCTTGCAGAAGAAAACGGAACGGAATATGCATGTGATTATTTCAGTAACAAGCTGCTTGTGTCGTCCGAAAAGGTACGTCTTAGTGCCATGACAGAAGGCTACGAAAAAAAGATACTTTCGCTGAGCCGTCCGGACTCATTCAGCCTTTATATATCAATACCGTTTTGTCCGACACGCTGTTCATACTGTTCATTTGTGTCGCAGTCGATAGAAAGTGCCAAAAAGCTGATAGAACCGTACTTTGAAAAGCTGCTTGAGGAAATAAAATACACTGCCGAGCTTGTAAAGCTTTGCAGCCTGCACATCGAAAGCGTGTATATAGGCGGCGGAACGCCGACAAGCTTAAATGCTTTACAGCTTAATACGCTGATAAAAACAGTAAATTCTTGCTTTGATATGTCAGGCTGTCGTGAATTTACAGTAGAAGCAGGCCGTCCCGATACAATAGACAGTGAAAAGCTTAGTGCAATACTTGACGGAGGTGCTGACAGAATAAGCATAAATCCGCAGACCATGAATGATTCAGTGCTTGAAGTGATAGGCAGAAAGCATACTTCCGCACAGACGCTTGAAGCTTTTGAGCTTGCAAGAAAAGCAGGATTCAGACATATAAATATGGATCTTATAGCCGGACTGCCTACAGATACGCCCGAAAGTTTCAGGTCAACGCTTGACAAGCTTTGTGCCTTGTCACCTGAAAGTATAACAGTTCATACACTTGCAATGAAACGTTCATCAAAGCTGACTATGCAGGGAACGTCTGTAAACACCGAAAAGGAGTCGCCCGCTGCATTAATGCTGCGTTATTGTGAAGATAAGCTTATTCGTGAAGGGTATCATCCTTACTATCTGTACCGCCAGACAAGGATGGAAGGCAATCTCGAAAATGTAGGCTGGTCGAAGGAAGGCTTTGACGGTATATACAATGTTTTCGTTATGGACGAAACACATACCATAATCGGCTGCGGAG
>JBGVAQ010000087.1:0-2888 GCA_045224775.1 Acutalibacteraceae bacterium
AGTAAAGAATTTCAAAAGCAAGGGTACAAATCCGTTCACACTAATATGGAAAACCGATGAGGTTAACTGCACTAAAATCTTCATAGCATACGGAAGAGACAGAGGAATGTCATTCTCTTACAAGAAATGGAAATTTGACGGCTACTATGAAGTAACAACAACACTCCAGTAAAACTCAGAATTACCGGTAAATAAAAGTGCAGACACGATACTGAATTATGTATCGTGTCTGCACTGTTTTTATGCTTTGTTATCAGTCTGAGCCTGAGCAAAACGATAGTCATGCGGATATGTGAGCTTTATGTTTGACGGATCGCCGGTTATAAGGCTGACATTATAGCCCTTTGACTTGTAAAGCCTGCATACATCGGTTGCGGCGGCTCTCTCACTTTCGGAAAGACTGCCGTACACAGCACTGAACGTGCCAAAGCGGAAGGTCTGGGGTGTCTGTACACGGAATATACGGCTCCTGTCAGGAAATGCAAGGGCAGTTTTCCCGTCATCCGACTCTATGACCGTATCTGTTTCGGGAATTGCCGCCGTACATATCTCGCATTCATTCATTTTAATAATGCTTTCGGATATTATCTCCCTGCTGACAAAAGGTCTTACCGCATCATGCGTGAGTATTATATCCTTATCGTCACACGAAAGCTCTTTGTATGCAAAGCTTATCATGTTCATTATAGTTCCGTTTCTGTCCGAACCGCCGTTCGTTATGAAGATATTCTCATTATCGGGAAAATATTTCTTTATAAGCTCTTTTGTATAGTCTGCCCAGTCGGGATTTATGCCTATAATTATACAATCTATATTTCCGTGATTGAGAAATGCCTCTGTCGTGTATATTATAACAGGCTTACCGTTCAGATCATAGAACTGCTTAGGGATATCTCCGCCCATTCTTCTGCCCGAACCGCCTGCAACTATTCCTGCAATAACCATTATTTCCTCCGTTTAACATCATCGTCATCCCAGAGTCCTTCAGCCTTCTCTTTTTTAAGCGAGAATTTCTTATAGAATATAGTGAAAACAATAACTATTGAGGCAAGGACAAGTGCTTCTATAAGGATTATGAGCCAGCTGTAAGTATTGCTGTTTTCCCTGACTACGGTAATTTTGCAGGTTCTTGATATCCTGCCGTCTTTAGTCTGGAAGGTTATTTTTGCAGTACCTTCGGAAACGGCTGTTATTCTGCCGTCAACATCAACGGTTGCAACATCTGTATCGCTTGATTTTCCGACCATTACAGGAAGTGCAGCCCCCTGAGGAGTAACCTTGAATGTCATATCATAAGCTGCCCCCTGCTCAAGAGAAAGTACAGTCTTTGCAAGTGTTATATCACGGACTTTTTCAGCACCTGTATTTTCATCCTGACTGAGAATAACGATATCTTTATTATTGATTATACAGCTTATCGACATATTATATGAACTTACAGAAAGCTGACCTGTTGCCGAAGGAGATTTTGAGCTTGAATTTTTATATACAGAAAGGGTATATGTTCCCTGAAGTATATCGTCAAAATAGAATTTTCCGTTTTTATCGGTAGTTGTTTCGAGAGTTTCCTTTTCATTGTTTATGCCGACACGCATATTGACCTTTTTCTCACCGGCAACAGAATAAAGTACACCGGAAATATTAACGCCTGTATTTCCTCCGGAACGTGAGCTTACCTTTACAATACATTTTTCCGAAACAGCCGCACTTGCAGACTCTGCTGTTATTACCGCAACACCGGGATCTTTGGCTGTAATATAACCGTTCTTGTCAACAGTGGCTATTTTTTCATCGGAACTGAAAAATTTCACTCTGGTATCTTCAATATTCTCAGGATAGACCTTTGCTTCAAGCGTAAATGATTCTCCCGTTCTGAGAGAAAGACTCTGAGTATTTACAGTAACTCTGTCAGGCGATTCACCTATAAGTACATTTACACTGCAATGAGCCTGATTTCCGTCAATATCCGTTGCTGTTATTACCGATGTACCGAAAGATACAGCCGTCACCTTTCCGGTAGAATTTACCGTCACTATGTCAGGATCTGTTGAAGAGTATCTTAATTCATCGGAATCACTGTTAAGATCGAGCTGAAAACTCTGATCTTCAAAAAGGCTTATGCTTTCTCTTGAAAAGCTGAGTACTTTCCTTTCAGCTCCTACATTTATTGAAAACATACATATAAGGATAGTTATTACCGTCAGCAAACTGATCGTTTTTCTTTTCATTAAAATGCTCCTTTCACAGACACAACCTTTTCATCAGGTCTGTATTCCCTGTCTAAAAGACGGAGAACTGTCGGCATTACATTTTCAGATAAATACCTTTCATCAAGAAAGGCTGTATTTTTCATTTCACTGTATTTATTTTCGTCGGAAAGAATGCTGTCAACAGCCGCCGCTAAAGACCGGCTGTTATTTTCAAACAAAACACCGAAGGGCTTTTTTCTGAGAAGATCGGAATGTCCTTTTATATTGCTTGCCGCAACAGGAAGTCCACAGTAAAGTGCCTCCATAACATTGAACGGCATACCCTCCATCTTTGAACAGGCAACAAGAATATCGCTGCTTCTGTATATCCCGTTTACATCAATGACATGACCTAAAAATTTCACGCTGTCACGAAGCTCAAGACTTTCCGCAAGCATACGGCATTCATTTTCGGTTTTTCCCTCACCTGCAAAGGCAAGTACTGTATCGGGATGCTTTTTATGTATATCATCAAATGCCTTTATAAGCATTGTCTGATTTTTTCTTGCCGAAAATTCACCTACACAAAGAAGAAGTTTTTTATCATTACCTATACCGGCTCTTTCACGGACGAGCGTTCTTTGTTCATCGGAAATTTCGGGAAATCTTTCCTTTTGCAGTCCCATTCCGTATATATAA
>JBGVAQ010000088.1:0-18404 GCA_045224775.1 Acutalibacteraceae bacterium
CTGCAGCAATCGGCTGATCTCCTTGCTGTTTTTATTATACCCTGTCTTTTGAATTTTGTCAATCGTTATTTCAACGTCGGAATATCAGTATTCTTGACTTATAAGTAGGAATAGATTATAATATCAGTTGTCGGATTGTGCCGGAAGGCAAGTCCGGCAACTTAACTTTTCTTTGTAAATGATGACGAATAAACATTGATTTTTCTTATGAATTTAATGGGTTTTGTATGTATGTTGTGTTGAAAATTGGTGGCATAGTGTACAAAAAATCCGATGAAAATTCTACTAAAATTACCAAAGAAAATTTTGCAAAACGCTTGAAAAATGCCGAAGTGTATGCTATTATATATGAGCGTGACTGCGACAGATATGCGAAGAAGCGGGAGGTTGCGGCTGAAAGATGCCGGTTTTTCCGTGGAGTATGTCCGATTTTAAACCGGGCGAAAGAATATATGGAGTTTGATTCAAGTCTGCTTGTCTTTGAGAGTTGCCTGACAAGCTATGGACTTCTATGCACTCCGACTTTTCTCATTGACCTTGACCCGGATCGACGTATGTCCTTCCGGTTTTTAAATAGAGTTGCACGAAACACCCGGAAGGGTGTAAGGAATTTGAGGAACGCCCGCCAACTACGATAAGGAGGCGATTAACGTGGCAGTCAAGGAAAAAATAAGGATAAGAATAAAGGGTTATGATCATCAGCTGGTGGATCAGTCGGCTGAAAAGATCGTTGCAACGGCTAAGCGTACAGGCGCAAGGGTATCAGGTCCCGTACCGCTCCCGACTGAAAAGCAGGTCGTTACTATCCTTCGTGCTGTTCATAAGTATAAGGACAGCCGTGAGCAGTTCGAAACAAGAACTCACAAAAGACTTATCGATATCCTCAGACCTTCAAACAAAACTGTTGAAGCTCTTACAGGACTCGAACTCCCTGCAGGTGTTGAAATAGAGATTAAGCTCTGATTCAACGGACAGCAGCAGGGGTCATGTCGGTGAAAGCCGACCAATAACCTATCAAGGAGGAAATAAAAATGCAGAAAGCGATCATCGGTAAAAAGATCGGTATGACTCAGATCTTCGATGCAAAGGGAAACGTTCTTCCCGTTACTGTCGTTGAAGCAGGTCCATGCGTGGTATCTCAGATCAAGACAGTAGAAAATGACGGTTACGAAGCTATACAGCTCGGTTTCGGCGACATCAAGCTGAAAGTACAGAACGGCTCGGGCAAGGGCAAGAGAGTTCGCAGTGACAAGTTCAAGAACGATCCTGTTAACATCAGCAAGCCCCTCTTCGGCCACTTCAAAAAGGCTGACGTTGCTCCCAAGAGCACACTTCGTGAATTCAGAGTTGAAAATCTCGATTCTTACAAAGTCGGCGACATCATCAAAGCTGATGCTTTTGCTGAAGGCGACAAGATCGACGTAACAGGCAACAGCAAAGGTAAAGGATATGCCGGCGTTATCAAGCGTTGGAACTTCCAGCGTCTTAAAGAAACTCACGGTTCAGGTCCTGTTGCAAGACACGGCGGCTCAATGGGTGCCTGCTCAACTCCTTCAAGAGTTTGGAAGGGCAAGAAAATGGCAGGTCATCTCGGAGCAGAAAAGGTCACTGTACAGAACCTTACAGTAGTAAAGATCGATGCAGAGAACAATCTCATCGCTATCAAGGGTGCGATCCCCGGCCCTAACGGCGGTATCGTAGTGATCCGTGACAGTGTTAAGGCATAAGGGAAGGAGGAATTTCAATGGCTAATATAGATGTACTCGATATGAACGGTAACAAGGTCGGCAGTGTCGAGCTCAGCGATGCAATATTCGCTATCGAGCCTAACGTTGCTGCTATGCATCAGATGGTAGTTAACTATCTTGCAAACAACCGTCAGGGCACACAGTCAGCTCTTACCCGTGCAGAAGTAAGAGGCGGCGGAAGAAAGCCTTGGAAGCAGAAGGGCACAGGTCATGCAAGACAGGGCTCAACACGTGCTCCCCAGTGGACACACGGCGGCGTTGTTTTTGCTCCCAAGCCAAGATGCTACAGATTTACCGTTAACAAGAAGGTAAGACGTCTTGCAATGAAATCTGCTTTTTCAAGCAAGCTTGCAGACAGTCAGTTGGTAGTTCTTGATACTCTCGCTCTTGATGAGTACAAGACAAAGAAAATAGCAGCAATGCTCGATGCTATCGGCGCAGAAAAGAAGGCTCTTATAGTTCTTCCTGAGGTCGATGCAAAGGTAATAGCATCTGCAAGAAATATCCCCGGAGTTAAAACAGCTCAGGTAAATACACTCAATGTTTATGACATCGTCAACGCTGACAAGCTTGTTATCGTTAAGGATGCAGTAAGCAAGATCGAGGAGGTATACGCATGACAGCTCGTGACATCATCATAAAGCCTATCATCACAGAAAAGAGCATGGCAGGCGTTGCAACAGAAAAGAAATATACCTTCAAGGTTGACAAGAAAGCTACAAAGATCCAGATAGCAAAGGCTGTTGAAGAGATCTTCGGCGTAAACGTAGCCAAGGTCAACACAGTAAGCGTAAGAGGCCGTATGCGCCGTCAGGGCAGATATCAGGGCTATACACCCTCATGGAAAAAGGCTTACGTTACACTTACAGAGAAAAGCAAGACAATTGAGTTCTTTGAAGGCATGATGTAATATCTGCCGAGGCAGATATGAGCCTGCATTAACAGGCAGAATGAATGGAGGATATGCCGTCCTCCGCAAAGCCATCATGAGGAGAGTGAATTTTAAATGGCAATAAAGAATTATAAGCCGACATCACCTGCAAGAAGAAACATGTCGGTAACAGATTATTCGGCACTGTCAAAGGTTGATCCCGAAAAGAGCCTTTTAGCTCCGCTCAACAAAAAGTCAGGCCGTAACAGCTACGGTAGAATAACAGTCCGTCACAGAGGCGGCGGTAACCGTAACAAGTACAGAATCATTGATTTCAAACGCCGTAAGTTCGACGTAGAGGCTACTGTAGTATCTCTTGAATACGATCCGAACCGTTCGGCTCATATAGCACTTATCGAATATACAGACGGCGTTAAGAGCTACATCATCGCTCCTGTAGGACTTAAAGTTGGCGATAAGGTAGTTTCCGGCCCTTCAGCAGATATCAAGCCCGGCAACGCACTTCCGCTCGTTAACATCCCCGTTGGTACATTCGTACACAATGTAGAGCTTTATCCCGGTAAGGGCGCACAGCTCGCAAGAAGCGCAGGCAACATGGCTCAGCTCATGGCTAAGGAAAACGGCCTCGCACTTCTCAGACTTCCCTCAGGCGAACTCAGAAACGTTCCCGAAAGCTGTATGGCAACAATCGGTCAGGTAGGCAATATCGACCACGAGAACGTTAAGATCGGTAAAGCAGGACGTAAACGCAACATGGGCTGGAGACCGACTGTAAGAGGTTCTGTCATGAACCCGAATGACCACCCCCACGGCGGTGGTGAGGGTAAATCCCCCGTTGGCCGTCCCGGACCTGTAACACCTTGGGGCAAGCCTGCACTCGGCTATAAGACAAGAAAGAACACACGTTCTGACAAGCTTATAGTAAGACGCAGAAACGGTAAATAATATAGGCACGCAGAAAGGAGCTTTGTATTATGAGCAGAAGCATTAAAAAGGGTCCTTATGTGCAGCCTGTGCTGCTTAAAAGGGTTCAGGAAATGAATGAAGCCGGCGAAAAGAGGATACTCAAGACCTGGAGCAGATCCTCAACAATTTTCCCGGATTTCGTAGGTCATACATTTGCGGTACATGACGGCCGCAAGCACGTTCCGGTATATGTAACAGAAGATATGGTAGGCCATAAGCTCGGTGAGTTCGCTCCCACCAGAACCTTCAAGGGCCATGCCGGTTCAAAAACATCAAAGTAAGCCTGAAAGGAGTGTATGAACATGGAAGCAAGGGCAGAGCTTAAATACGCCCGTATTTCACCGCGTAAGGTAAAGATCGTTCTTGACCTTATCCGCAATAAGCCGTGCGAATACGCAATGGCAGTTCTCAAGCACACCCCGAAGGCTGCTTGTGAAGACTTGGAAAAGCTTCTCAAATCAGCAATGGCAAATGCAGAGAACAATCACAACATGGATGTAAACAGACTTTACGTTGCAGAATGCTACGTTGGTCAGGGTCCTATCCTCAAGAGAATTCGTCCGAGAGCACAGGGCCGTGCATACAGAATTGATAAGAAAACATCACACGTTACTCTTGTGCTTAAAGAGAAGGAATAATCGGTGAGGAGGTAAACTAAATGGGCCAGAAAGTAAATCCGCACGGTCTTCGTGTCGGCGTTATTAAAAATTGGGACTCACGTTGGTTTGTAAGCGATAAAGACTTCGGCGATACTCTCGTTGAGGACTACAACCTCCGTAAGACTCTTAAAAAACAGCTTTACTCCGCAGGCGTTCCGAAGATCGAGATCGAGCGTGACGCTTCAAGAGTAAGAATCCACATTCATTGCGCTAAGCCCGGTATGGTAATCGGTAAGGGCGGCGCAGAGATAGAAAAGCTTCGTCTCCAGTGCGAGAAGATGCTCGGCAAGCCTGTTGCAATCAACATCGTTGAGGTAAAGAATCCTGATATGGATGCTCAGCTCATCGCTGAAAACGTTGCAGCTCAGCTCGAAAAGAGAATCTCCTTCAGAAGAGCTATGAAGCAGTCTATCGGACGTGCAATGAGATTCAATGCAAGAGGTATAAAGATCATGTGCTCAGGCCGTCTCGGCGGTGCAGAAATCGCAAGATCTGAACAGTACCACGAGGGTACAATACCGCTTCAGACATTGAGAGCAGATATAGATTACGGTTTCGCAGAGGCTGCAACCACATACGGCATCATCGGTATCAAGGTATGGCTGTATAAGGGTGAAGTTCTCCATGATAACCGCAAGCCTCGCAAGGAAGGAGGCAGCAAATAATGTTAATGCCTAAAAGAGTAAAGTACCGCAGAGTGCACAGAGGTCGTATGACAGGTAAGGCTCTCCGTGGTAACAAGGTAACATACGGTGAGTATGGCATTCAGGCTCTTGAGCCTGCATGGATAACAGCTAACCAGATCGAAGCAGCCCGTATCGCTATGACACGTTACTGCAAAAGATTCGGTAAGGTATGGATCAAGATATTCCCCGATAAGCCCGTAACTAAGAAGCCTGCCGAAGTCCGCATGGGTTCCGGTAAAGGTTCACCTGAATTCTGGGTAGCAGTAGTAAAGCCCGGCAAGGTAATGTTCGAGCTTGCAGGCGTTCCTGAGGCAACTGCAAGAGAGGCTCTTCGCCTTGCTGCTAATAAGCTGCCTATCAAGACAAAGTTTGTGACTAAGGAAGAAACGGAGGCTGACGCATAATGAAGACTTCAGAACTCAGAGAAATGACATCAGCTGAGCTTGAAACAAAGCTTCAGAGTCTCAAAGAGGAACTTTTCAACCTTCGCTTTCAGCTTGCGATCAATCAGCTCGACAACCCGATGCGTATATCAGCAGTAAAGAAAGACATTGCAAGAGTACAGACAGTTATCCGTCAGAATGAGCTTTCAGAACAGGCTGAAGCGTGAGGGGAAGGAGGAAATACACTGTGAGTGAAAGAAATCTTAGAAAGACAGATGTCGGCAAGGTAGTAAGCAACAAGATGGACAAAACAGTTGTTGTTGCTATTGAAAACAGTGTAAAGCACCCGCTTTACAATAAGATCATCAAGCGTACAATCAGACTCAAGGTGCATGACGAAAACAACGAGTGCAACGTAGGCGACAGAGTACGTATCATGGAAACACGCCCCCTCTCAAAAGATAAGAGATGGCGTCTTGTAGAGATCATAGAGAAGGCTAAATAATACAGCATTTCGTATACAAAGGAGGAACGCACTGTGATACAGCAGCAGACCTACCTCAAAGTTGCCGACAATACCGGAGCAAAGGAGCTTATGTGCATCCGTGTTCTCGGAGGAACCGGCAGGAGGTACGCAAATATAGGCGACGTTGTGGTAGCTTCCGTTAAAAAAGCAGCACCCGGCGGCGTTGTTAAAAAAGGCGACGTAGTTAAGGCAGTTATCGTACGCTCGGCAAGAGGCGTTCGCCGTGAGGACGGCACTTACATCAGATTCGATGAGAATGCAGCCGTTATCATAAGAGATGACAAGAACCCGAGAGGAACCCGTATATTCGGACCTGTAGCAAGAGAGCTTCGTGATAAGGATTACATGAAGATCCTCAGCCTTGCTCCGGAAGTTCTTTAATGGAGGTGCAGAACTATGAGTAATAAACTTCATATCAAAACAGGCGATAAGGTTGTTGTTCTTAGCGGCACCGAAAAGGGTAAGACAGGAAAAGTCCTTGCAGTAAGCCCCAAAGAGGGCAAGGTAATTATCGAGAAGGTAAACCTTGTTTCCAAGCATGTAAAGCCCCGCAAGATGGGCGATCAGGGCGGCATTGTAGAAGCAGAAGGCGCTATGTATGCTTGCAAGGTGCAGGTTGTATGCCCGCACTGCAACAAGCCTACAAGAGTTGCTCACAAGCTTCTTGAGGACGGCACCAAAGAGCGCATTTGTAAAAAATGCGGCGAGGCACTTTAAGGAGGTAAACATCAATGGCAAGACTTAAAGATCTCTATGTCAAGGAAGCTGCTCCTGCTCTTATGAAGAAGTTTTCATACAAGAGCGTAATGCAGATCCCGAAGCTTGAGAAAATCGTCATCAACGTTGGTGCCGGCGAAGCTAAGGAAAATTCAAAGGCTATTGACGCTATAAGCGGCGACCTTGCAGCAATTACAGGTCAGAAGCCCGTAATATGCCGTGCAAAGAAGTCGGTTGCTAACTTTAAGCTCAGAGAGGGTATGCCTAACGGTGTTAAGGTTACACTCAGAGGCGAAAAGATGTATGAGTTCATCGACAGACTCTTCAATGTTGCACTCCCCAGAGTCCGTGACTTCAGAGGTATCAACCCGAATTCATTCGACGGCAGAGGCAACTACAACATGGGCCTGAAAGAACAGCTCATATTCCCTGAGATCGATTTTGATAAGATCGACAAGGTTCGTGGTATGGATATTTGCTTTGTAACAACAGCAAAGACCGATGAAGAAGCAAGAGAGCTGCTCGTTCTCATGGGCGCTCCGTTTTCTAAATAAGGAGGGATAATTGTGGCCAAGACATCTATGAAAATCAAACAGCAGAGAGAGCCTAAGTTCTCAACAAGAGCTTATAACAGATGTAAGATCTGTGGCAGGCCGCACGCTTATCTCCGTAAATATGGTGTTTGCCGTATCTGCTTCAGAGAGCTTGCTTACAAAGGCGAAATTCCGGGTGTAAAGAAAGCCAGCTGGTAAGGCAATTACTAAAGGAGGTAAACCGATCATGCAAATTACAGATGCTATTGCAGATCTGCTTACGAGAATCCGTAACGCAAATACTGCAAAACACGATACAGTAGAAGTTCCTGCTTCCAACATCAAGAAGGCTATCGTTCAGATCCTTCTTGACGAGGGCTACATCAAGAGCTTTACAGTTGTTGATGACAACAAGCAGGGTATCATCAAGATCGCTCTTAAATACGGCGAGGGCAAAACACCTGTTATTACAGGTCTTAAAAGAGTTTCAAAGCCCGGTCTCCGTATCTACAGCGACGTTGAGAACATGCCGAAGGTAATGAAGGGACTTGGTGTCGCTATCATTTCTACTTCAAAGGGTGTTATGACTGACCGTCAGGCACGCAAAGAAAATGTAGGCGGCGAAGTTCTTGCATACATTTGGTAAGGGGGCACGGATATGTCACGAATTGGAAGAAAACCCGTAAATATTCCCGCAGGCGTTGACGTTAAAGTCGGCGAAGGCGTTATCACAGTCAAGGGTCCTAAGGGCGAGCTTACAAAGCCCTTCCACAAGAACATGACTGTTAAGGTAGAGGGAACAGAGATAATCGTTACTCGTCCCGATGATACCAAAGAGAACCGTTCACTTCACGGTCTCACACGTTCAAACATACACAACATGGTAGAAGGCGTTACCAATGGCTTTGCTAAAGAGCTTGAAGTAAACGGCGTAGGCTACCGTGTACAGAAGAAGGGCAAGGAGCTCGTTATGAACCTCGGTTTCTCACACCAGGTTATATTCAATGATACAGATGATATCACAATCGAGGCTCCCACACCTAACAAGATCATTATCAAAGGCATTGACAAGCAAAAGGTTGGTCAGTTTGCTGCCGAGGTAAGAGAGAAACGTCCTCCCGAGCCGTATAAGGGCAAGGGTATCAAGTACGTTAATGAGGTTATCCGCCGCAAGGAAGGTAAAGCCGGCAAGGGTAAGAAGTAATTAAGGAGTGAGAAAGAATGGTTAAAAAGCCTGATACAAATAAGGCAAGAATCAAACGCCACAAGAGAGTTCGCAGCAAGATAAGCGGAACTGCCGAGTGTCCGCGTCTTAACGTATTCCGCTCCACCAACAACATCTATGCTCAGCTTATTGATGATGTTAAGGGTGTTACTCTTGCATCAGCTTCATCGCTTGATAAAGAGATCGATGTTTATGGCGGAAACAAGGACGCTGCCCGCAAGGTAGGTCAGCTCATCGCTAAGAAAGCTGCCGATAAGGGCATCACCGAAGTCGTTTTTGACAGAGGCGGTTATATATTCCACGGCCGTGTCAAGGAGCTGGCCGAAGGCGCTCGTGAGGGCGGTCTCAAGTTCTAAGTAAGGAGGAGTAACTTTGGCTATAATTGACGGATCAACTTTAGATTTGAAGGAGCACGTTGTAGCTATCAACCGTGTATCCAAAACAGTAAAGGGCGGTCGTATTTTTAAGTTCGCAGCACTCGTTGTTGTAGGTGACGGTCAGGGAACAGTAGGCTTTGGTATTGGCAAGGCAGGCGAAGTTCCGGACGCTATCCGCAAGGGCATAGAGGATGCTAAAAAGAACCTTAAGAAGATCTCTCTTAAGGGTACTACAATTCCTCATGAGGTAATGGGCGAGTTCGGCGCAGGTAAGGTTCTTATGAAACCTGCTGCTCCCGGTACCGGTGTTATCGCCGGCGGTCCCGTCCGTGCCGTAATAGAGGCTGTAGGTATCAAGGATATCAGAACAAAGGCTCTCCGTTCCAACAACCCCTGCAACGTTGTAAGAGCAACACTCGCAGGTCTTGAGAGCCTCAGAACAGCAGATGAGGTCGCAGCTGTCCGCGGCAAGACTGCTAAGGAAATTCTGTGATTGGGAGGAAGCAAGTATGGCACAGTTTAAAATTACTCTTAAAAAGAGCTTAATTGGAAGACCGAAAAACCAGATCGCTACCGCCTATTCACTTGGTCTGACTAAGCCGGGCAAGACAACAGTTCAGCCTGACAATATTCAGACGAAGGGTAAGATCGATACAATCAGACACCTTGTTGAGGTAACTGAAGTATAAGTTAGAGGAGGTGCGCAAGCATGAATTTGCACGAACTTTCACCTGCTGAGGGTTCTAAGAAGGGCTCCAAAAGAATCGGCAGAGGTCATGGCTCAGGCTGGGGTAAAACCGCAGGCAAAGGTCACAAAGGTCAGAAGGCTCGTTCGGGCGGAAGCATTCGTCCCGGCTTTGAAGGCGGTCAGATGCCGCTTCAGAGACGTATCCCGAAGAGAGGCTTTAACAATATTTTTGCTAAAAAGATCGTGGCTATCAACGTTTCTGCTCTTGAAGCATTCGAGGACGGCGCTGAGGTAACAACAGCAGCTATCATCGAAAAGGGTATCGTAGGCGAGGCTTATGACGGTATAAAGATCCTCGGCAACGGAACTCTTACAAAGAAGCTCAACGTAAAGGTTGCTGCTTACTCAGAGTCGGCAAAGCAGAAGATAGAAGCTGCAGGAGGAAAGGCTGAGGTGATTTGATTTGTTCAAAACCATCACTAATGCCTGGAAAATCCCTGATCTTCGCAAGAAGATGCTCTTTACAATATTTATAGTATTTATTTTCAGAATAGGTTCGGTAATTCCGGTTCCGTTCCTTGACGTAGAAGCACTCAAGGCATTGACAGCCAGCATAAAGGACGGTCAGAATATGCTCGCATATTTTGACTTGTTCTCCGGCGGTGCGTTCTCAAACGCAACACTGTTTGCAATGTCTGTTACCCCGTACATCAACTCTTCAATTATCATGCAGCTGCTTTCCGTTGCTATACCTCCTCTTGAGAGGCTTACAAAGGAAGGCACTGAGGGTAGAAAGAAGATAGCGACCATTACAAGATATGTTACTGTGCTCCTCGGTATCATTCAGGGTACAGCATACTATATCTGGCTTATGAGATCGAACATAGTGGCATATAAGGGCTGGAACTTCGAGGGTGTATTCACCGCTCTTGTAATCGTTTTTGCGTTTACAGCAGGTACCGCTCTTATGATGTGGCTTGGTGAGCAGATAAACCAGAACGGCGTAGGAAACGGTATATCCATTCTCCTCTTCGTTGGTATTATCGCAAGAATACCTGTTACTATGGGTACTCTCTGGGAAACTTTCCAGGCAGGTCTTGCAGGCGATACAAGCAAGATCATCTTCCCGATCGTTTTCGTAATACTCTTCCTTGTAATCATCTGGGTAATAGTATTCATGAACGATGCAGAACGCCGTATCCCTGTACAGTACGCTAAGCGTGTTGTCGGCAGGAAAATGTATGGCGGTCAGAGCACATATCTTCCCATTAAGGTCGGTCTTTCGGGCGTTATGCCGATCATCTTCGCAAGCTCGATACTCTCTATCCCATCAACAATAGTTCTGTTCATGGGCGGTATTCAGAATGTCAAGTCTGATTTCTGGAGAGCTTTCTTCAACGCTTTCGATATGGGCGGCTGGATATATACCGCTCTGTACTTCGTATTCATCATAGGCTTTGCTTATTTCTATGTTACTATCCAGTACAACCCGATAGAAATGGCAAATAACCTCCGTCAGAATAACGGTACAATAAGAGGTATCCGTCCCGGTAAGCCTACAGCAGATTTCATAGCAAAGATACTTTCAAAGATAACACTCATCGGCGCTCTTTTCCTTGCGTTCATCGCAATAGTGCCGCTGATATATTCAAACCTGACAAATATGAGGGGCCTTATGCTCGGCGGTACTTCCGTCATCATCCTCGTAGGTGTTGCGCTTGAAACAATGAAGCAGATAGAATCTCAGATGATGATGCGTCATTATAAGGGATTCCTGGATTAATAAATTTCATTTTCTGTGAAAGGGGCATTACTATGAACATCATTTTACTTGGCGCTCCCGGTGCCGGCAAAGGCACTCAGGCAGAGGTTATCTGTGACCGTTTGCAGATACCTACTATCTCAACCGGAAATATTATTCGTGAGGCGCTGAAAACCGGTACAGAGATGGGACTTAAAGCTAAATCCTTCATGGAGGCAGGTCAGCTCGTTCCCGATGAGGTCGTTATCGGCATCATCAAGGAAAGACTTGCTAAGGATGACTGCAAAAACGGCTTCATCCTTGACGGCTTCCCGAGAACCATTCCTCAGGCCGAGGCTCTGGACAGCATGGGCATCGTAATTGACAAGGTAATTGATATCGAAGTCAAGGACGAGGCTATCGTAAAGAGAATGTCCGGACGCCGTGTCTGCGAAAAGTGCGGAGCCAGCTACCACATGGAACACAAAAAACCTGCGGTAGACGGTGTATGCGATAAATGCGCAGGCGCCCTTGTTCAGCGTAAGGATGACCATCCCGATACAGTTAAAGCCCGCCTTGATGTTTACCACAAGGAAACAGAACCTCTCAAGGATTACTATGAGAAGCAGGGCAAGCTTTCAATAGTTGAGGGACAGGATACTATCGAAGATACAACAGCTCTTATCCTCAAGGCAATTGAGGCATAATGTATGGTGATCCTGAAAACCGCCCGTGAAATAGCTCTTATGCGTGAAGCGGGCAGAATTTCTCAGAGAGCTTTGCAGTTGGCAGGTAAGGCTGTTGAGCCGGGAGTTTCCACTCTTGAACTTGACACTATTATTCGCAGCTACATCGGGAAAGAGGGGGCAACCCCTTCCTTTCTCGGTTATTGCGGATTTCCTGCAAGTGCATGTATCTCGGTAAATAATGTAGTCATCCACGGCATACCCAGCGCAAAGCAGATACTCAAAGAAGGAGATATCGTCAGCATAGATGTAGGTGCAAAGCTGAACGGCTATCACGGCGACAATGCATGGACTTTTCCGTGCGGCAGGATAAGCAGGGAGGCTCAGGAACTTCTTGATGCAACTAAAGAATCACTTTTCGAGGGTATTAAAAATGCTTTGGCAGGAAACAGGATCAGTGATATAGGGCATGCGGTCCAGAAGTATGTCGAGGCACGCAGTTACTCGGTGGTAAGAGATTTCGTCGGCCACGGAGTAGGTGCGAAGCTGCATGAAGATCCAAGCGTACCCAATTACGGCACACCGGGTCGTGGTGTTCGTCTGCTGCCCGGTATGGTCATCGCCATTGAGCCTATGGTCAACATGGGTACACACAAGGTGCGTGTGCTTGATGATGACTGGACAACGGTGACTGCTGACGGTAAGCTTTCTGCTCATTTCGAGCATACGATCGCTGTTACATCAAACGGTCCGGTGATACTCACAAGACCGGAATGAATGAGGTGTGATATGCAGTTCGTAAAAGGTATGATCGTCAGGTCAAAAGCAGGACATGATAAAGGAAAGTTTTTCGTTGCTGTCCGCATTGAAAACGGCTTTGCTTATCTTTCGGATGCAAAGGGACGTTCCCTCGATAATCCCAAAAAGAAAAATCTTATCCATCTTGCACCGACTAAAACGGTACTCGATACGGATAATGCCGATATAAGCGTGATTCGCAGCAGCCTTGCTGAATTCAACAGTAAGGTAACGTCTCCTAAGGAGGTTTTGTAATTTGTCAAAGCAGGATGTAATTGAGGTAGAAGGCGTAGTTAAAGAGGCTCTCCCGAATGCACAGTTCAAGGTGGAGCTTCAGAACGGACATGTTATCCTTGCACATATTTCGGGTAAGCTCAGAATGAACTTCATTCGCATACTCCCCGGTGACAAGGTAACAGTCGAAATGTCGCCGTATGACCTTACAAAAGGTCGTATAACATGGCGCAGTAAGTAATTTGACCGATATGGTTATTATACGAAAGGAATGATAACACTATGAAAGTCAGACCTTCAGTAAAGAAAATTTGCGAAAAGTGTAAGGTTATCAAGCGTAAGGGTAAGATCATGGTTATATGTGAAAACCCGAAGCACAAACAGCGTCAGGGCTAAGACGCAATATCAATAACGGAGGTGCTAAAGTATGGCACGTATTTCAGGTGTGGATTTACCCAGAGATAAAAGAGTTGAGATCGGCTTGACATATATATATGGTATCGGCCGCAAGACTTCAAACGATATACTCGCAGCTACAGGCGTTGATCCCGATACTCGTGTAAGAGATCTTACAGAGGACGATATCGCTAAGCTCAGAGAATATATTGATCATAACTGCCGTGTTGAGGGTGACCTCAGACGTGACATTGCATTCGATATAAAGAGACTTATCGAAATCGGATGCTACAGAGGCGTTCGTCACCGTAAGGGTCTTCCTGTAAGAGGTCAGCGTTCAAAGACTAACGCTCGTACAAGAAAAGGCCCCAGAAAGACTATGGCTAATAAGAAGAAGTAATCAGGGGAGGAAATTAATATGGCAGTTCAGAAGAGTGCTAAGAAAACAACTGTACGCAGAAGGCGTGAACGTAAGAATATTGAAAAGGGTGCAGCTCATATTCAGTCAACCTTCAACAATACTATCGTTACTATCTCAGACGTACAGGGCAACGCTGTTTCCTGGGCAAGTGCCGGCGAACTCGGCTTCAGAGGCTCAAGAAAGTCAACTCCTTTTGCTGCACAGTCAGCTGCAGAAACAGCTGCTAAGGCTGCTATGGAGCATGGCATGAAGAGCGTTGAGGTCTATGTAAAAGGACCCGGTGCAGGCAGAGAGGCAGCTATCCGTGCGCTTCAGTCGGCAGGTCTTGAGGTCAGCATGATCAAAGACGTTACACCGATTCCGCACAACGGTTGCCGTCCTCCAAAAAGAAGACGTGTATAAATTATATGGGGGTGCAGTTTAAATGGCAGTAAATAGAGATCCTATCCTTAAAAGATGCAGATACCTCGGTATCGAGCCGGGCGTTGTAGGCGTTTTTAAGAAGTCAAACAGAAATCCCAATGCTAATGCCAGAAGAAAGGTTTCCGAGTACGGCATTCAGCTTAAAGAAAAGCAGAAGCTCAAGTTCATCTACGGTGTTCTTGAAAAGCCTTTCCATCATTATTTTGAGCTTGCTTCAAAGATGGAAGGTCAGGCAGGTAACAACCTTATCACTGTCCTTGAGTCAAGACTTGACAATATAGCTTTCAGAATGGGCCTTGCTCTTACAAGAAGAGAAGCAAGACAGCTCGTTACTCATGGTCACTTTACCGTTAACGGTAAAAAGGTAGACATCCCTTCTTACAGAGTTAAGACAGGCGATGTTGTAGCTCTCAGAGATAAGAGCAAGAGCAGCACTAAGTTCAAGACTCTCCTTGAAAAGACAAGCGGCAGAATAGTTCCGCTCTGGCTCGAAATGGATAAGGAGCAGCTTAGCGCAAAGGTAGCTCGTATGCCTTCGATCGAAGATGTTGATTATGAGGTTGCACCTCATCTTATCGTTGAGTTGTACTCCAAGTAATAAGATCTGTTTTTTGCAGGTTATACACATCATGGCGGCTTTCGTCGCCTTAATGTTAAGGAGGTTAGCTGATGATTGAGATTCAAAAGCCAAGAATAGAAACTACTGAATTATCTGAAGATGGCAGATTTGGCAGATTTGTTGTAGAACCGCTTGAAAGAGGCTTCGGCAATACTCTGGGCAACAGCCTGAGAAGAGTCCTTCTTTCATCACTTGAGGGGGTTGCCGTAACATCTATCAAGATCGATGGTGTTCTGCATGAGTTCTCAACAATAGACGGCGTTAAAGAGGATGTTACTGCGATAGTTCTTAATATAAAGCATCTTGTCGCAAAGCTCCACACCAACGGCCCGAAAGTAGTTGAGATAAATGCCGAAGGTCCATGTATCGTAACGGCAGAGTCGATAAAGACCGATTCTGAGGTAGAAATACTTAATCCGGAGATGCACATTGCCACACTTGGCGAAGGTGCTAAGCTCTATATGGAGATAACTCTTAACAAGGGAAGAGGATATGTCTCTGCAGAAAGAAATAAGGCTGAGATAGCCGAAAATTCAAGCATTATCGGTGTTCTTCCGATAGATTCAATATATACACCCGTACTTAAAGTAAACTATACGGTTGAAAATACCCGTGTAGGACAGATAACCGACTACGACAAGCTTACTCTTGACGTATGGACAAACGGCGTTATCAATGCACAGGAGGCTGTTTCTCTTGCAGCAAAAGTCCTTACCGAGCATCTTAACCTCTTTGTTAACCTTTCTGACAAGGGCACCAACACAGAGGTTATGATCGAAAAGAACGATCAGGGTAAGGAAAAGGTACTTGAAATGACGATCGAAGAGCTTGATCTCTCGGTACGTTCATTCAACTGCCTGAAACGTGCGGGTATAAATACAGTTGAGGATCTTATCAATAAGTCAGAGGACGATATGATGAAGGTCCGCAACCTCGGACGCAAGTCACTTGAAGAGGTCGTTGAGAAGCTCAACTCCCTCGGTTTCCAACTTCAAACAGATGAGGATTCATGATCCCATATCAACCATAAGGTAAAGGAGTGAATATCTATGCCAGGAACAAGAAAACTCGGCAGAGACACTGCTCATAGAACTGCTATGCTCAGAGCAATGGTTACTTTCCTTCTCGAAAACGGAAAGATCGAAACCACCGTTACAAGAGCTAAGGAAGTCAGTGCAATGACAGAAAAGTTTATCACTATCGCTAAGGTAGAAAATCTTCATAACAAGCGTATGGCTATGGCGTTCATCACTAAAGAGGATGTTGTTAAGAAACTCTTTAAGGAGATCGCTCCCAAGTACGTTGATAAGAACGGCGGCTATACAAGAATAACAAAGCTTGGCCCCCGTCGTGGAGATGCTGCTGAAATGGCAGTTATCGAGCTTATCTGATAGCTTTATAAATAATTTGCATATAAAAAGCACATCGGTCTTTATGATCGATGTGCTTTTTGCATAAATGTAGATTTATATTCACAAAATAAATAAACAATTAATAGTGTGTGAACAAATTGTTAATTGTATAAAATGCCGAAAAAAATAATTGTGAATAATGCTAATGCAACGATACTGTAAATGTGTAATCTGACTAAAATATTAAAATTTGATAGTCAAAATATCTATACTAAATTGCTGTATATTGTCATATTGAATAATTATGCTTTCAAAAATCGACTAAAAATAACGGCACTTTTAAAATTTTTTGTGATTTGTGAACGTGATTCTCTTTACAAAATGCCGCATTTGATGTTAAAATTAGTATGACAAATGTTGATGATATATACAATGCGGCAGCTTGCGGTTTTGCTTGTCACATTGTAGAAGGGATATGTCATCGGCTTTGGGGAACTAAGGACAATAAATTTTAATTAAGGAGAGTGATTTTTAGTGGACAGTGCAACACAGAAAAAAAGCCGTTTTAAAATTGGCAGCAAAATTTCCAGCATAATTCTTTCGGCTGCACTTCTGGCAACTACTTTCACAGGACTGGGTTCGGCACTCAGTACATCAGTAGATATGCCGGTATCCGCAGCAAGCTACGGACTCGCATCTAAGATCGAAGACGGTAATATACTCCACTGCTTCGACTGGAAACTGAGCGACATCAAGGAAGCACTTCCCGGTATCGCTGAAGCAGGTTTTACGAGCGTTCAGACTTCACCACTTCAGGGACACAACAACACAGGTACATGGTTCTGGCTCTATCAGCCTACAAATTTCAGCGTAGGCAATGAGCTTGGTTCTTATCAGGATCTTAAGGATCTTTGTGCCGAGGCTGATAAGTACGGCATAAAGGTAATAGTTGACGTTGTTGCCAACCACCTTGCAGGCTGGAACGACGGCAGAAGAGCTGATACTATTGACAGTAATCTTAACAGGGATGATTTCTTCCATAATCAGGGTGCTGCTTCAAACTGGAACGACCGTAATGAAATAATCTACAAGAACATAGGTATGCCCGACCTTGCTTCCGAGAACGAAACTCTTCAGGGCGTTATCTTCGGTATGATAAACTCCATGAAGGAGGCAGGTGTTGACGGTATCCGTTGGGACGCTGCAAAGCATATAGGTCTTCCCAGTGAGGGCTGCTCTTTCTGGAAGAATGTAGCGGCTCTTGGTATGTACAACTATGGTGAGATACTTGACGGTCCTGCCGGCGGCGATACCAGGAGTGATTATAACGGAAATCTCATTAAGGAGTACGGCAGCTATATAGGTGTTACAGACGCTAACTACAGCGGTGATGTCACAGGCTCAATAAGAGACGGAAAAACAACAGACAGCACAGGTCTTTGGGCAAGCAAGGGCGTTGCTTCGAACCGTCTTGTATATTGGGCAGAAAGCCATGATACGTACTCAAATGATCCTCCTCCGAAAGAGGGCGGCTGGACAAAGTACCTTAGTGAAGACATAATGGACAGAGCTTATGCAGTAGTTGCTGCAAGAGCAGGCTCTCAGGCACTCTATCTTTCAAGACCTTTTGAAAAGAATAAGACCAGCATCAACTACGGTGTAAAGGGTTCTACCCACTACACAGAAAAGCAGGTTGCAGAGGTAAACAAGTTCCATAATGCCATGGTCGGCACAAAGGAATACCTTACCACAGCTGAAAACTGCTTCGTAGTATGCCGCGGCGGCGGTGCAGTAGTAGTTAATGCAGGCGGCGGCAGCAAGCAGGTAACTGTTCCTAACGGCGGCGGCCTCGTTCCCGACGGTACATACACAGATAAGGTCGGCGGCGGCACATGGACAGTATCCGGCGGCACCATGACCGGTACTATCGGTGACAAGGGTATCGCAGTTTTCTATAACGGCGGTATAGTTCCTCCCGATCCGGACGGCAGCGTTTCACTTTCTCCTGCGAGCGGCTCTTTCACAGATTCAATGACTGTTACTCTCAACTGCAGTGATGTTACAAATGCAACATACACAACTTCCGAGGGTGATTCGGGCAGCTTCACAAACGGCAAGACTATCACTATCGGTAAATCTGCAAAAGCAGGTTCAACAATAACAGTTAATCTTTCGGCTACAGGCAAAAACGGTACTGTTACGGCAAAGGGTACTTATACAAAGAAGGATCCGAGCGCAACGGTAACGGTAAATGTTGATAACTCCGTCGGCAACTGGAGCAATGTATATGCTTATGTTTATAAAGGCGAAGGCACATCAGCAACAAGTATGTCA
>JBGVAQ010000089.1:0-5986 GCA_045224775.1 Acutalibacteraceae bacterium
GCCGATCGTGTCGTGCAGGTTCAGTGCGGGGGAAATCGTGGGTGCTGCGAAGTAGTGCGCGGTCAGCTCCAGAGGCTTGGTCAGCTCGAAGCCAACGATATCAGCGGTGAACTTCACGTCGCCGTTGTACCAGCCTTCGAAGTTGTCGTCCTTGATCACCGGCGCCTTTGCCAGGACATCTGCCGCCGAGCTGCGGTTGGACATTGCCTCTTCAGCCAGAACCTTGCCGTCCTTATCCTTGAAGGTGACGGTGACCTTCGGCAGATAGTGCGCCGTCAGAAGCAGCGGCTGAGTCAGAGTCCAGCCAGAAGCATAATTTTCAATATTTCTGCCTTCTTCGTCGAACCAGCCTTCAAAGCCCTTGTCCTCGATTTCCGGAGCAGCCTCCAGAACATCCGCAACCTTGCTGTTAAGGCTCAGTGCCTTTTCAATTGCCTTTGTACCTTCAGCGACGACGTAGCCTACAACCACAACATCCGCATACGGATACAGGGTCAAGTCGTTATTGATGGGATCAGTCGTAAACTCGAACTTGGCAGGTCCCGTCTCCGGCCAGGCTTTCGGTTCGACAGCAGTCCAGTACTGGAAACCATCGATCGCCTTCTCAGCAGCCTGGATAGCGTCTTTGTTGGTATCGTACAGAGCCTTTCTGGTAACACCACTGCCCTCAGCAACCTTAAACTGCAGAGGCTCCTCATCGGAAGTTACAAACTTCACACAGTAGGCGAGGTCATAATCTGCCTTAATCACTACTTCAGATCCAACACCATTAGTAACAAAGGATTCTATGATGTCGTCCTCATATGGCTCAAATGTTGTCCATTTTTCGAAATATTCATCCTCTTGAGTACCTGGATCGTCATAAATCATTATTTCAAGATATTGCCATTCATTGAAAATCAGATTGTCGTCCACAACAACTTCAGGAAGGACAATTTCAGAAGCAAGATCACTGAGCTTATAAGAGCTTCTGTCGATCGTAGAATCACCATTATTAATAATCGTGACAACAGCAGGCACTGTATTATATTCAGCAGTCAACTTTACATCGTCTGTAAGCTTTACTACTTTATCAGCAGATGTCTCTTTGATGTAATAATTCTTGCCTTCCCACTTGTTTTCACCAGTCCACTGCTTCAATGTATAATTTTCTTTGTTGATATTAAACGCATTAGTAGTGCCTTCTGTGGTACCAATTGTGATTTCTGTTCCGTATACAGCGGTTATCGGATCAATTGTGGTTGCAGTTGCAACAGCACCAACATGTCCGCCGTTCAAATCAAACGAAAGGGTGTACTCGTAACGATTATCACGAATCAGGAAATCAGGATTGTCGGCATTGCCGAAGCATACGTTGGAAGGAACAAATACAACATTGAAGCTTGCGCAAGGTTCGGTGGCCGTTGCGGACTCACGGAACTGGAAGTTGAAGTTGAAGACCTGCTGAATTCCCGCCTGGGACTTCTTCGCGGCTTCTTTAATCTGATCCTTCGTCAAGGCTTCAACCACATTGATGGTATGGTTTCCGCTGACACTGTCGCGATCCCAAGAAGTACCACCTTCGCCAATGGTCGTCCATGCGCCATCATCAACCTTGATCTGTACGCCTTTGTCAGGAATACCGGAAGGAGCTTCAACCGTAAATGTTAACTTTACAGTATCTTCATTCGGTACTACAATAGGATCCTCAGGAGTGCCCTCAAACACATAGGTGTCATTCTCAGTGTCATAGGTATAACCTTCAGGTGTAATAGCAATCAGATCCCAGGTAGTCTTTTCTGCATATGCAGGAACAAACTTAACATAATCTCCGCCATAATTAGCATTATACAGTAGAATACCGCCCTGTCCCTCAAGTACCAGCTTATGACCTGACGCATAACCATCTCCAGCTTTTGCAAATTCGGATGCATATACCCAACCATTGCTGTCTTTAGGAGCAGAGGGGAACCTGCCCTCATAGTTGACAAGCGTCTTACCATGTTCGCCTTGAATCACAGTCGGGGTGGAAGTAAGATCCTCAGCAAATATGATTTTTGCCTTCATAACTGCAGTTACATCAGTTTCACCAGCTGCTGTAACCTTGTAAGAAGATTCAAACTTTTCTCCGTTAACTTCGAAATAATCCAACTCGTCAGCAAATTTGACGTTCGGCTGTGCATTGTGATGCTCAATCGCTTTTGCGTAATTCCATTCAGCCGTAGTCGGGAAAGTAAAGGTTGCTTCTCCATTGACAAGCGGTTTTGTTACGGTATACGTGTCACAGATTGTAGGATCTGCAGGATCAACATAGGTTCCACCAGGATAAACCGAGAACACCATAGTTGCCGCATCAGCCCATTCTGCAGTAACAGTCACATTGCCACCACTATAAGCTTTGGTAAAGTCGAAAGTGCTTGTGCCGCGCTTCCACGCAACAAATGTCTTTCCGGCAACTACAAGTTCATCTGCAGAAGTAATCTGTTTTGCCTGCTCTTCTGTTATAACTTTTTTTGCAATTTGAAGTGCAGCATTCTCAGCAATTGCATGTTCCGGAGTTTCTCCGTTACCTACAAATACGTAGTAAGGACCAATGGCTACTCCACCAATGGTTACTCCACCAAAATCGAAAGTAAGAGTCTTAGCAGCAACCCAGCTATAATAACCATCGTTTCCGGTTACTGCAAGGAAGTTGCTGGGTACTCCTGTGGGAGCTACTATTGTTGAATCGTTCCAATCATTAACACTAGCAAGCAGAGCTGTGTTAATGGGTCTTGCGGAGACTGCGTCAAATTTTGCACTTGCCCCAATTGTCAGGTTTGCTGGAGCTGCAGAACTGAATTCTACGTTTTTGAAAATACCACCATTGATCGTAATAAGGGCAGCATCATTATTGAATGTTATACCGTCAAAGGTGCCACTTTCAATTGTAAAGGCAGAAGTTGCAGTAATATTATTTACAGAACCTGCGGTAAGCGTAAAGTCACCAAAGGCGAACTTAACAGTAGCTCTACTATTAACTGTAAATTTTGAATTCAGGCTTACATCCCGAAGCAGTTCAATTGTCGCAGTTCCTGTAGTCAGCTCATTTACGGCTACAACAGCACTATTTTCGCCAACAAGTTTTTCGTAATACACATCGCCGACTTTTGCTTCTGCTTCAGCCCACTTTGCGGTTACTTCATAGTTCTTAGTTACAGCAGTATTATCAATCTTAAACTCTTCTTCTTTACCAGTTTCTTTGTCTGTGTAAAAATAGCCTTTGAATACGTATCCATCTCTGGTCGGTGTCAAATCTTCGACAGTCTTTTCAGGCGTACCTTGAGTAGCATATTTATTGTTTCCGACTACAACTGTTAATTTAGCAGTGCTATCACCCAGCTTTCCACCGTTCGGATCGAATACTACATTCCAAGTGACTGTCTTCCATCTGTCATCAACCTGAGTAGCATCGGTAATCTCATCAGTATCCAAGAAAGCAGTAGATGTACTATGCTTAACCCACATTACAGAATAACCGGCTCTTTCCGCTTCGGGAAGTACATAGTCATCCTTCTTCAGACCGTGCTTGTTATCGTCTGCATACGGGTTCAGCGCAGCACGTTCTGCCATCTGCTTAATGGACATGCCGGTCGGGATATCTACCGTTTTGGGAGTTTCCGAAGGAGTTACACCATCTGCCCAAGTAGCATCAGTAACCCCATTGGTATTTATACTGAATGTGACAGTTTTAAGCTTAAGCCAATGAGCAACAAGGGTCATATTACTACTTACTGGTGTTGCAAAATCCCATTTGTTCGAGCTGCTCCAGTCCTGGTTAGTAATACTCCATTCAGCACTTTCATCCACTTTCTTTTGGACATACCAACCTTCGAGGTAATGGTCATAACCATTTAGCCTTCCTAAATTATTAATTTGGAAAAGGCTGTTTTCAGGCAGTTTAGTTCCGCCGCTTGTCTCCGGTACGTTCAGCGTTTTCTTATCATCAGTCGTCTTAATGTTTTGAGGTTTAACTGTGTTTGTTACTTCGCCGTTAGTGCTCACAAACGATACCGTCCATCCTGTAGATTTAGCAACAGGAATCAATGTGAGGGTATACGTACCTTCTTTACCTGTAACAGCTTCAAGATACTGCTCAACCTTTGCTATTGTACTATCGTCGCTTCCCTCTCTAATACAGACCGCTTTACCTTCAGTATCAACTACCGGTTTTCCATCTACTTCCAGCTGGTAATAAGCTGTAGTATAATCGTATTCATTACCCTTTGCAGCAAATCGTTTAACATCAAAACCGATCTTCTCAGCCGGATGGGTAGCAGTCTGTTCATGTTCATACGCATCTACATATACGAACGATTCAACAGGATTTGTAACCGGCGCAGCATCATATGTAGCATCGGCAATACCAGTGGTGTCTATCATCAGCTGGTAGGTGTTGCCCGCATATACAGCTGTCAGAGTCGTAGCTTTTGTAATTACATCTTCATCAAACTTGAATGGTGTAACAACGCCGTCTATTGTCCAAGTCCAGCCAGTTACGCGATATCCCAACCGGGTCGGGTCCGCGGGCTTGGAAATCTTATTCCCAGGAACGACTTGGATCGGATCAAGTTTGCCATCGGGATCCGTACCCGGTGCGAAGCTAAAGGTAACGGTTACTGTCTGATCAACAAAGACCGGATACAGGTTGGTGGCTTTCGTAATCGGCGTAGAGAAATTAAACAGAGTTGTTCCGGCAGGCTGCTCACTCCAGGCGAGCGTCTTTCCGGTCGGAACTTCAATGCCTTCCATCGAAGTATAGCCGGTAGCCGTGGCACCTTTTGTCACCTTATCGGTCTTCAGAACGGTGGGAGTGGCGCCGGTTCCGTAATAGCAAACATCAAACTGAGCCAGTTCCCAGGTAGCAGTGAAGGTCTCATTTTCAACTACAGCGGAGGCAGGAGTGTAGGTCTTACCGGCTGCAGGAGCCCATTTGAAGACATAGCCTTCGGATGCCGGTTTCGCACTGTTCACAGGGCTCGCATCGTAGTCCGTACCGGAAATGAGCGTGCTGCCATAATTAACTGTAAATGTGACTACATTCCCGGTTTTTGTAGCATAGCTGGGTTTAGGAATAGCCGAAGTAGCACCGGTATAATCGAAACTTACAGTATACTGACTGGTCTTGTACTTCAGCGTGATAGTTGTGTCGCCAACAATAGAATAATCCTTAAGCAGTGTGTCACCGGTTTCTCCGGTAGCAACCTTATCAGCAATCTTGGTCGTGCCGACGTAGAATCCGTCAAAGGTGTAGCCCTCTACTTCAGGAACGACGTACGGAGTCGCCTGAGTCGCAGCTGTCGGGTGATCACCATACTTGTGATTCTGCTCTGCTGCCGGAAGCGTGACGGCGAGATTCGCGGGATCAACAGCATAGTTGACCGTATAGGAATCAGGCTCCCAAACATCCGCCTTCACAACGTAGATATTATTGACTATTCTATCATCAGTTAGAACAACTATACCATCAACAAGTTCTACTTGTACCTCAAGAGGATGATCGTAATCGCAGGTGGGAGTCCATGTTTTCACACTCTGCCCCGGACGGCTTGGATCTTTGACATTAGCCTTAGCAGCAGCAAGTCCGGCAGCATCTACATAATAATAGTATACACCACCAGCTGTTGTAGTAGGCGCAGTCTTTACATCTTTAAAAATGGCAGACACCTGATAAGTGGATTCTGCGGCGTCTCCCTCCTGAAATTGCACAATGAATGTGGGTGTCGTGGCTCTTTCAGGTTCCGGTTCTTCTGCCGGTTCCTCGATCACTGCAGGTTCTTCCTCTGCAGTCTCTTCGGCAACCTCTTCTCTGACAACCTCTTCGGGTTCTTCTTCAATGATATATTCCTCTTCAACCACTTCTTCGTCGATATCTTCGGCAAAGCTCATGGGCATCAGAGAAACAAGCATGGTCAGAACCAGAAAGATTGCCAATAAACGTTTACTCTTCATTTTCTACTTCCTTTCT
>JBGVAQ010000090.1:0-19244 GCA_045224775.1 Acutalibacteraceae bacterium
AGTTTCTGCATTTTCTCTGCTGCTTCTTCATCATCAATCTTAGTGTATGTTGAAGGTATCATAGATACATCAGCAGATACAAATTCATAGCCCTTTGCTTCAAGTGCCTCCATTACTGTACCGAAATCATCAGGCTCGGTATATATCTCATATACATCTGCCGACTCTGACGAAAAGTCTGCTGCACCCGCTTCGAGTGCATCCTCCATAACTTTATCCTCATCATTATCCTCTTTTTCGATAACTATAAGACCTTTCTGTGTAAACATGAACGATACACAGCCCTGTGTACCGAGATTACCGCCGAACTTATCGAAATAGTGACGTATATCGCCTGCTGTACGGTTTCTGTTATCCGTAAGAGTTTCAACGATAACAGCTATACCGCAGGGACCGTAGCCTTCGTATGTTATGGATTCATAATTGCTGCCGTCAGCGCTGCCGGCTGCCTTCTTGATTATACGCTCGATATTGTCATTAGGCACATTGTTTGCCTTTGCCTTTGCGATACACTCACGAAGCTTTGAGTTTGAAGAAGGATCTGCGCCGCCGCCCTCACGGACTGCAACTGCAAGTTCTCTGCCGATCTTTGTAAAGATCTTAGCTCTTGCGCCATCTGTTTTCTCCTTTTTACGTTTTATAGTACTCCATTTAGAATGTCCTGACATACTTTCTTTCCTCCTGAATAAATTGTCTTTTCTATTTTATCACACAATGCAGTTCAAATCAAGTATCATAGGGTTATTTTTACGTATCTTTAAAGCAATGCAAAATAAAAAAGCACCGCATTTCAAGCGATGCTTCTTTAACAAACTGATCACTCTGAGAAGCCTGACTGGATAAGCTTAATAAGGCTGTCAACAGCAGCTTCCTCATCAGCACCATCAGCAAGCACCTTAATGGTAGTACCGCCAACGATACCGAGTGAGAGAACACCAAGAAGGCTCTTTGCATTTACTCGGCGCTCTTCCTTCTCAACCCAGATAGACGATTTGAACTCGTTTGCTTTCTGAATGAAGAAAGTTGCAGGACGAGCGTGAAGTCCAACCTGGTTCTGTACCAATACCTCTTTCATGTACATGACACATTCCTCCTCATAATAAAAATAACCCCAAAATATTAATTGCAACATCAAGAGTCTGTCGATACTCTCTTCTTAATGTATACTACAATTATAGCACAATTTTATCATTAATCAAGACCTAAAAAAAACTTTGTTTTTTATGTACGATTTAAAAAGTTATCACAAAGCACTCTTTTGTGCATATTGCATTAATTGTTGAAAAAATTTAGTTTTCATAAGACAGAAAAGCCACTGTTTTTTGCTATTTTATTCCATTTTTGCAAGATTATACCATGATTTTGCATTTTATTTCGCAATTATGCACCTTTAATCTTCTAAAAACGAATAATAAATAAAATTTTATAAATTTTTCATATCTATTCATCAATATGTTGTGTAAATTTTATTTAAAATACATATAGACTTTTTTCATTTTTTGTAAAACAAAAGAGAAACCGGTTAATAAATATTCGCCAAGTCTTAAAATACGCACAAAATCTATGGTTTTCACATTAAAAGCATACTTTATTTTTCAAAACAAGAAAATAGTTTTCGCTTTTAAGATTAAAAAATGTGACAAAAAGCAACTGACGCTGACAATTTATTACTTATATTGTAGCCATAAAGTTGTACAAAGATAACATTCACAGACAGCCATTTTCGTGCAAAAACTTCTTGTCCTTTTCTGAAAGTTCAAGCTTTTCAAGCATATCAGGCCTGAGTTTTGCCGTTTCAAGAAGCGAATGTTCGTAACGCCATTTTTCTATATTAGCATGATGACCACTCATAAGTACCTCCGGCACCTCAATTCCTCTCCATTCAGAAGGCTTTGTATATTGCGGATATTCAAGCATACCGCTGTAATGGCTCTCTTCCTCAAAACATATATCCTCCGAAAGCACATCCGGAAGCATCCTGCACACAGCATCAGTCAGTATGAGTGCCGGCAGCTCTCCACCTGTAAGAACATAGTCGCCTATTGATATTTCTTCATCTACATACATATCAAGCACTCTCTGGTCAACACCCTCATAATGACCGCAGAGTATGGCTATATTTTCAAGCTCCGAAAGTTCTCTTACTCTCTGCTGTGTAAGCACTTTCCCCTTAGGTGACATATATATGAAATGCGGCTTTTTTCCCAGCTTTTCGCATAGATCCTCAAAGCAAAGTGCAATAGGCTCTGCTTTCATAAGCATTCCCATACCGCCGCCGTATGTTGTATCGTCAACACGCTTGTGCTTATCAAATGCAAAATCCCTGAGCTGATGACATTCAAGCTCAACAGCACCCTTTTTTCTTGCTCTGCCTATTATACTTTCATCAAGCACCGTATCGCACATTTCGGGAAAGAGTGTTATTATATCAATCCTCATCTTCAAAGATCCCCTTGATCGGTCTTATTTTTACTTCTCCGCCGTCAATATCCTTTTCTATAACAATATCAGGAATTACCGGTATAAGATAATCCTTTCCGTCCTTTGTTATCTGATACACATCATTTGCTCCTGTTTTGAGCACATCCGTTATATCACCGTAATATTCGCCTGTATCGGCATCCGTAACTTTAAGTCCCAAAAGATCCTGAATAAAATTCGTGCCCTCAGGCAAATGAGCGTCATCACGGTCTATGAATACTATCTTTCCTCTGAGAAGTTCCGCCTGCTCGACCTTTTCTACACCATCAAATCGGATAACAGCTATATTTTTATGTACTCTTGCAGACGCTACCTTCAGTTTTGTACCATCGGAATAATACAGCGTCCTGAATTTACAAAGGAATGCCGCACTGTCACACCACGGATCTACCCTGACTTCGCCTTTAAGTCCCTGTGTACCTACAATTTTTCCTGCTTCTATATACTTCTTTTTCATAATCTCTGCCCTCCGGTATCATCATTTTAAGAAAACAATAAGGGAAACCTTAAAAAAGGCTTCCCCTGAAAAAATCAGTCTATTTCAACCTGAATCTTCTCATCGTTCCTTGCAGCGGCAGATCTCATAACGATACGTATAGCCTTTGCGATACGTCCCTGCCTGCCTATTACCCTGCCCATATCATCTTCTGCAACATGAAGATGATATACTGTAATGCCTTCCTCGTTTTTTTCATCAACGGTAACATTTACAGCTTCGGGATTTTCTACAAGGCCCTTTACTATAGCAACGAGTAAATCTTTCATTTTTCCCTCCGAAGCGGCTTATCCGAATCAGATAATATTGTTCTTTTTGAGGAGCGCCTTTACTGTATCTGTGGGCTGAGCACCGTTAGCAATCCACTTCTTAGCCTTTTCCTCATCTACTTTGAACTCTGACGGCTCAACAAGGGGATTGTATGTACCGATCTCCTCGATGAATCTGCCGTCACGGGGATATCTTGAGTCTGCAACTACTACACGATAAAAGGGTGTCTTCTTTGCGCCTACACGACGAAGTCTGATCTTTACTGCCATTTTATTTACCTCCAGAATTTCTTGCTGCAATTATTAATGCAGCTTTGTTTTTTATATCTTCACCAATTATTAATTGGATGAATGACCATATTATTTCTTGCGCTTACCGTTTCCGTCTCCGTGGAGCATACTCGGATTAAGCGGCATTCCTCCGAGTCCGGGGAGTTTTCTTCTCTTACCGAACTTGTTTCTTGAGTTCATGCTCTTCATAAACTTCTGCATTTCCTCAAACTGTTTCATAAGACGGTTAACGTCCTCTACCTTCATACCGCTTCCGGCTGCTATTCTGCGTTTGCGTGAAGCGTTTATGATCTCCGGATTTTCACGTTCTTTCATAGTCATGGATGAGATGATAGCACCTATCCTGTCCATCTGTCTGTCGTCAAAATCCATTTCTCTTACCTGCTTGTCTATTCCGGGCAATTTTGAAAGGATATTCTTTATTGAGCCCATTTTCTTTATCTGCTGGAGCTGCTCATAAAGATCATTCATATCAAATTTATTCTGCTGGAACTTCTTAGCCATTTCCTCAGCTTTTTTCTGATCAAGACGGTTTTCCGCATCCTCGATAAGAGTAAGCACATCGCCCATGCCGAGTATTCTTGAAGCCATACGATCGGGGTGGAATACTTCAAGGTCATCAAGCTTTTCACCGATACCGGCAAATTTTATCGGCTTTCCTGTAACAGATCTTACAGAAAGTGCAGCACCGCCTCTTGTATCACCGTCAAGCTTTGTAAGTATAACGCCTGTGATATCAAGCTGGTCATCAAATGACTTTGCGACATTTACTGCATCCTGACCTGTCATGGAGTCTACAACAAGGAGTATCTCATTCGGTGATACTTCCTTTTTGATGTTGCTAAGCTCATCCATAAGCTTTTCATCAATATGCAGACGGCCTGCTGTATCAAGTACAACTATATCATTACCGTAATCCCTGGCATGTTTTACAGCGGCTTTTGCTATAGTAACAGGATCTTCCTGTCCCATTTCAAATACAGCCGCTCCTGCCTGACCACCCACTACTTTAAGCTGTTCTATAGCTGCCGGACGATATATATCGCAGGCTACCAGCAAAGGACGGTGTCCCTGTTTCTTGAGCATTTTTGCAAGCTTTGCACTGTGGGTAGTTTTACCTGAACCCTGCAAGCCGCACATCATTATTACTGTCGGCGGTTTTCCGGCAAAATTTATTCTTGTTTCTTCAGAGCCCATCAATGAAGTAAGCTCCTCATTAACTATCTTTATAACCATCTGTGCAGGTGTAAGGCTTTCCATTACGTCAGAGCCTACCGCACGTTCTGTTACCTTAGCCGTAAAATCCTTTGCGACCTTATAGTTAACATCTGCTTCAAGCAGTGCCATACGCACTTCACGCATTGCACTTTTTACATCGCTCTCTGTCAGCTTTCCCTTGTTTCTGAGTCTTTTGAATGCTGCGCTGAGCTTTTCCGAAAGTCCTTCAAATGCCATATCTCACACTCCTTTGTAAAGTTCTGTTATCTGTAAAGCCATTAAAGTTCGCCGAGTGCTTCAAGCTCCTTTAAAATGACCTTGATACTTTCATTTATATCATTTGAGCGATAGCGTCTGATATTAAGTTCATCTATTATATCTATCTTTTCTCTTATAACAGCAAGCTTTTCATGCATAAGTCTGTTATTTTTAAGAAGTCCGAGCTTTGTTTCAGCTTCGTAAAGAATCGACTCCGCACGTTTTATGCTGTCACGCACTCCCTGACGTGATATATCAAGGTTTTCGGCTATCTCACCCAGAGAAAGATCATCATTATAATAGTATTCCACTGCTTCTCTTTGTTTATCGGTAAGCAGCATACCGTAGTAGTCCAACAATGCGGAAATTTCAAAATTCTTTGCCATAACAGCACGACCTCCGTTTTTGTTGATACATCCGAGTGTGTAAAGCCATCAGCTTTACACTGCTTTATGATTATACTATATGTTCCCCTGTTTGTCAAGCACTTTTCAAACAAATTATCAGCATCAAATCAAGCCTCCATCACTGAGGGAGGTGGCACGAAGTGCCGGAGGGAGTTCTCCACGCAGTTTCCCACAAAGCGTACTTTCAGTTGAAAAATTCTACAAACAGCCCGTCATCCTGAGCGTAAGCGAAGGATCTTAAAAGATTCCTCACTTCGTTCGGAATGACAAACTAAGTGTGTTTATCGTTCTTTTTCCGCTTCGCTGATTTTATATTAACCGCAAGCTATAACTCCCTCAGTCAGCATAGCTGACAGTTCCCTCAAGGAGGGAGCCTTTAAAATTAAACAGTCAGTGCAAGGTTCGACAGGATAATAATATGATATGTGCTATCATAAGTATAACAAATAATATCTGCGGAGGTCAGTATATTGAAAGACAGGGTAAGCATTACCGGAAACGAAATTACTTATGTGCTTTCGGGAGAGCTTGATCACCATTCTGCAAGACTTGCAAGGGAAAGCATTGACTCACTCATACAGCAGAAAAAACCGTCTGTACTCAGACTCGACTTCTCGGAAGTCGGTTTCATGGACAGCAGCGGAATAGGTCTTATAATGGGCAGGTACCGTATGACGCATCTTTACGGCGGTACTTTAAAAGTAGTCAATATTCCCGAAGAACTTGAACGGATAATGACTCTTTCGGGGTTGAAGGTATTGGGTGTTATAGAGCAGAAAGGAGAGGTCTATGAAAACGCTGAATGAAATGGAACTCAGCTTTGAGAGCAGATCATCAAATGAAGGATTCGCACGTTCGGCAGTATCGGCATTCATCGCACAGCTTGATCCTACCATAAGCGAACTTAACGACATAAGAACAGCCGTTTCCGAAGCCGTTACGAATTGTGTTGTACATGCATACAAGAACACTATAGGAAAGATAAATGTACAGGTAAAGATAGCGGGAAATTCCGAAGTCATTATAAAAATACGTGACAGAGGCTGCGGCATAGAGGATATAAAAAAAGCTATGGAGCCGCTTTTTACAACTGCGCCGTCAGATGACAGGGCAGGTCTGGGATTTGCCGTAATGCAGAGCTTTACAGACAGCATGAATGTCCGTTCATCAGTCGGCAAGGGTACAACTGTAACTCTTAAAAAAAGACTTAGCCAGAGGATACACAATGGCTGAACGCAATAATATTGATATAGAAGAAAATTTAGGTCTTGTACATGCCTGTGCAAAGCGGTTCAAAGGGCGTGGAATAGAATATGACGATCTTTATCAGGCAGGCTGCATGGGACTTGTAAAAGCGGCGGATAATTTCAACACGGAGCTTGGATATAAATTTTCAACTTATGCCGTACCTGTTATTATCGGTGAGATAAAGCGGCTTTTCCGTGACGGCGGTTCGGTCAAGATATCAAGGGGACTGAAAGAACTTTCTTTGAAGCTTACAAGAGAAACAGAAAAATTCATATCACAAACAGGACGTGAACCGACTGTTTCGGAGCTTGCGGAAAAACTTGGTATATCAAACGAGCTTGCGGCGGAAGGGCTTTCGGCTGCAATGCCGCCTGTATCACTGACAGTAACTAATGACGACGGCGAAATACAGTCAGATATACCGACAGATTCACCCGATGAAAGCATAACGGAAATAATGTCGCTCAGGACAGAGCTTGAACGTCTGAGCGACAGGGACAGACAGCTTATTGAGCTGAGGTTCTACAAAGACCTTACACAGTCAAAGGCAGCCGAAATTTTAGGCATGACACAGGTACAGGTATCAAGGCGTGAGAAAAAGCTCCTCCTTTACCTCCGTGAAAGACTTGCATAAAAAATCTCCGCAGAATCGGATTCTGCGGAGATAGTTTTTATTAACTTAATTATTGCTTTGTATCAGTAAAAATCTTCTGATGACTCTCCGAGTATAATGTTGCGTACATTCTGCATACGTCTGTCAAGCGATGCACTTACATTTGCACAGTCAACAAGTTCCCTTGTAAGTATCTCTAATTTTTCGGGTGCTATATCCTTTTTGTATTTGAGCTTATGTTCAAGGCTTGCCCAGAAATCCATAGCTATTGTTCTGAACTGTACTTCGACCTTGACATCCTTCTTTTCATTTTCAAGGAAAATAGGCACTGATACTATAAGATGAAGGCTCCTGTAGCCGCTCGGTTTCGGGTTCCTGATATAGTCCTTTTTGCTTATAAGAGTTATATCGTCCTGCTGTAAAAGACACTTTGCAAGGCGGTAAATATCCTCCTCAAATGAACATATTACTCTTACACCTGCTATATCATTTATATTTTCCTCAATAGCTTCAAGTGTTCTCGGCAGATTTTTCTTTATTATCTTCCTGATAATACTGTCATAATCCTTTACCCTGCTTTTTATGGACTCTATCGGATTACCGTCATATTTAAGCGAGAACTGCTCGTTAAGCACCTTGAATTTAGTTTCTATCTCCATTATAGCACAGCTGTAATTTGCAAAGAACTGTTCTACGGGGCTGATAGTTTCATTCACTATATCAAGAAGTGCTTCCTCATCGAACTCCATGCTTTCGGATATCTTAACAAGCTCCTTTGCCATTTTATCGGCAGACTGTTTTATATCAGGATTGTTTAAGATATCATTTTCTTTCATATTATCATCTCCGTTTCGTCAATATCGTACAATAATATGTTTTATTTATGATAACCGAAACTTACGAAAATGTCAATATCTTTTGTACACTTTATATATTTTTTACAAATAAGGCACGTATTGCATTAAGAACGGCAATTACCATAACTCCGACATCGGCAAAAACAGCCGCCCACATATTTGCAAATCCCAATGCACCGAGTACAAGGCAAAGGATTTTTATTCCTATTGAGAACCATATATTTTCCTTGACTATTCTCAGACATTTTCTTGATATCTTTATAGCCTTTGATATTCTTAAAGGATCATCATCCATGAGCACTATATCGGCTGATTCTATCGCCGCATCCGAACCCATAGCACCCATAGCTATGCCGACATCCGCTCTTGAAAGCACAGGCGCATCATTTATTCCGTCACCGACAAAAGCTGTAATACCCGAATTTTTGTCATTTATGATATCTTCAAGCCTGTCAACCTTATCGGCAGGCAGAAGCTCACTGTAATATTCATCTACAGACAGCTGCTTTGCGGCAGCGCATGCGGCTTTTTCCGAATCGCCCGTCAGCATAACGATCTTTCTTACTCCTGTACGTTTCAGCTCGTTGAGGGCTTTTTCGGAATTTGGTTTTATAACATCGGATATAACAATGTGTCCGATATATTCACCGTTTCTTGATACATGGACAACAGTGCCGCTGTGCCCAAGCTTTTCACAATGTCTGCATGATACAGGCTTTGCGCCCGAAAGCTTCATAAGCTTTTCATTTCCGACGTATATTATATCCCCATTCACGTTTGCTTTTACACCATGACCTGCTGTTTCCTCTATATCCTTTATGATACATTCATCTTTTTCATCGGGATAGGCATTTTTGAGTGAAACGGCTATCGGGTGGGCGGAATATCTCTCAACATGTGCAGCAAGATGAAGAAGTGTATTTTCGTCAACTATTTCGGGATGCACCGCCGTTACCTCGAACACACCCTTTGTCAGTGTTCCTGTCTTGTCAAAAACAACTGTCTTTGTTTTTGAAAGTGTTTCAAGGCAGTTTGAACCCTTTACAAGCACACCTTCATGGCTTGCACCGCCGATACCTGCAAAAAAGCTCAGCGGTATGCTTACGACCAGTGCACAGGGACAGCTTATTACAAGGAATGTAAGCGCTCTGTATATCCACATTCCCCATTTTGCACTGTTTCCGAGCATAATCATTATCAGCGGCGGCAGTACAGCCAGTGCAAGTGCACAGCATACTACAATGGGAGTATATACCCTTGCAAACTTTGATATAAAATTTTCCGACTTTGACTTTCTTGAGCTTGCATTTTCAACAAGCTCAAGTATCTTTGAAGCGGTAGATTCCCCAAACTCTCTTGTTGTCTTTATTTTCAGAACACCGCTCATATTTATACAGCCGCTTATAACTTCATCGCCCTGTTTTACATCTCTGGGCAGACTTTCACCTGTCAGTGCGCTTGTGTTAAGAGTAGAATTTCCGTCAATTATAATACCGTCTATGGGAATTTTTTCTCCGGGCTGTACAACTATGACAGAACCTGTTTCGACATCATCGGGATCGACCTGTTCAAGAACGCCGTCATTCTCGATATTGGCATAATCGGGACGTATATCCATAAGCTCGCTTATATTCCTGCGGCTTTTGCCGACAGCATAGCTCTGGAACAGCTCACCTATCTGATAAAACAGCATTACGGCTATAGCCTCAACATAATCACCGTCATTTATGACTGCAACGATCATAGCGCCGATAGTTGCAATAGACATAAGAAAGCATTCATCAAACGGCTGAAGATTTATAATGCCCTTGACAGCTTTTATCAGGATATCATAACCTATTATGAGATAAGGCACAAGAAAAAGTAAAAAGCGAAATATACCCCCTACGGGTATAAATATAATTCCTATCATCAGCACAGATGCCAATATTATTCTTATAAGATTTTTTCTTTGCTTCTTTGTCATACCATCACCCATTCAGCTACAGCATTTTAATACGGTAATATTTCGTCAAACCTAAAACCTGCCGACTTGAACAATTCCACTTTCCACTTTCCAAATTCCACATTTTATTTAAGGAATATTTCGCAGTCACTTTCTACCTTTTTGCAGTTTTTAAGAACCTCCTGCATAACGGTCTTGGGATCTGCACCCTCCTCAAACTCGACTGACATTTTGAGCGTCATAAAGTTCACGACTGCATCCTTTACGCCATTGGTATTTTTTGCGGCATTTTCCATTTTGTTTGCACAGTTAGCACAGTCAACATCAATTTTGTAGGTTTTTTTCATAAGATCGTCTCCTTTGAATTTAATACAATTAAATAATTGTTTAATCGTTGAATTAATTATATCACCGTTCTCACGATTTGTCAATAAGGAAACAAAAAAAGTACGGCAAACCTTAACGGACTGCCGTACTTTAACGATTTTTTACATTTTTTCAATCAGGACAAGCCTGCGATTATTTCATCTCTCATGCGGATAGCTTCACGTCTTGCAGCCTGTGCATATTCCTTAGGATCAAGACCTTCTTCTTTTTTCCATGCACACATAATACCTCTTGATGAGTTTATAACTGCACCTATGCCATTCTCGTCAAATGCGGGAACAACATCCTTTGCACCGCCGCCCTGTGCGCCGTATCCGGGAACAAGGAAGAATGTATGCGGCAGAGCCTTTCTGAGTTCGCCAAGCTGTTCGGGATATGTTGCGCCTACTACTGCGCCTACACCTGAATAACCATACTCACCCATAAGCTCCTCGCCCCATTTTTCGCACATATTGCCCATTGTACGATAAATAGTAAGATCATCATCAAGCTTTCTGTCCTGAAGCTCTCCCGATGAAGGATTTGATGTCTTTACAAGTATGAACATACCCTTGTCCTTTTCCTTGCAGACATTTATAACAGGCTTTACACCGTCTGTTCCGAGATATCCGTTTACTGTGAGCGCATCACCGCCGAACGCTTCAAAGCTTTCGCCCTCTACATCAGTATTGCCAAGGTGTGCTTTTGCATATGCTTCCATAGTTGTGCCGATATCGTTTCTCTTTCCGTCTGTGATAACAAACATTCCCTTGCTCTTTGCATATGCTATTGTACGTTCAAGCGCTCTTACGCCCTGCCAGCCGTACATCTCATAGTAAGCCGCCTGCGGCTTTACAGCCGGTACTATATCACAAAGTGCGTCTATAAGTCCCTTGTTGAACTCAAAAAGTGCTTCTGCCGCACCTTCGAGTGTCTTTCCGTATTTCTCGTAAGCAGTCTGCTTGATATATTCGGGGATATAGTCAAGCTTGGGATCAAGACCTGCTACTGTGGGGTTGTTCATTTCCTTGATACCTTTGATAAGTCTGTCCAGTGACATATTAAATTCCTCCGTTTTATTATAATTCATTGAATACTATCCTACCGTGAAAAACAGTAAGCTTTACCTTTGCACTGAGTTTCAGATTTTTGAAGGGGGTATTTTTAGACTTTCCGTGAAGCTTTTCGGGATCTACCGTCCATTCTTCTTCACGGTAAAGCATCATATCCGCTGCCTCGCCTTTGGCAAAACTGCCGCCATAAGTATTAAGTATAGCAACCGGATTTACCGACATTTTACGGATAAGCTCTTCCTCGCTCATAACTCCGCCCTTTACAAGAACTGTATAAGCTGCTGCAAATGAGGTTTCCATGCCGATAGAACCGTTGGGTGCATTTACAAAATCCGATTTTTCTTCCGGTGTATGCGGTGCATGGTCTGTTGCGATAGCGTCTATAGTGCCGTCTTTCAGAGCCTCTATCATAGCCAGCCTGTCCTTTTCGGTACGCAGCGGCGGATTCATGCGGTAATCCGCATCACGTTTAAGAAGTTCTTTTTCCGTAAGCATAAGATAATGCGGTGCTGTTTCAGCCGTGACATGTACACCACGTTTTTTTGCATCCCGTATCATAGCGGCAGATGTTGCTGTGCTTACATGACAGATATGTACAGGCAGTCCGTAGCTTTCAGCAAGTGCTATTTCCCTTGCTGTTCCGGCATCCTCAGCCGCTGACGGCATACCCTTTACACCGAGTGCTTCGGATATATCGCCCTCGTTTACCTTGCCGCCTGCAAGATACGGATCCTCACAATGAGCGGTAACAGGAATACCAAGCTCCGCAGCTTTTTTCATAGCCTTTACCATAATGGATGTATCAAGTACAGGCACTCCGTCATCTGATAAAGCGGATATACCGGCTTTATACATAGCATCAATGTCTGTTGCTTCATGTCCTCCGAGACCTTTTGTTATTGCTCCGACAACATGCACCTTTGCATCGGCATTTTCTGCTTTTTTCAGAATATAGCCGACAGTTTCGGGAGTATCAGTCGAAGGCTTTGTATTCGGCATAGCAAGAAGCTGTGTAACGCCGCCTGCCGCTGCCGCTTTACAGCCTGTAATTACATCTTCCTTTGCAGTCTGTCCGGGATCACGGAGATGTACATGAAGGTCGATAAGTCCGGGGGCAGCCTTTAATCCGCTTCCGTCTATGACTGTTTCAGTACCGTCTGCCGAATCTGAACCGGCAAAAACACCGTCTTTGATGAATATATCGGCTGTTCCGTCCTCTCTTACTCCTGCCGCTGTTTTCAGCGGATCTACAACAAAAACATTCTTTATTATTATTCCGCTCATTTTATCACCTCTGTTTTTTACAGATCCTCGTCCTCTTCTTCATCTTCGGGTGTTTCACCTGAGAAAAATCTTCCTAATGACCTTTTGATCCTGTCACCGAATGACAATGACTCGGTTTTTTTCTTATGGTCTTTGATAACTATTTCCTTATCCTGATATTTATTATCTTCTGTACCGTCGTCATATCCCGTATAGAATTTTATTATCTCAGACTCATCCATTTCTTCATTGTTTTCCTGAGTCTGTTCGGGTTTTGTTTCTTCCTTGGGTTCTATCTTTGATTCTGTCTTTGGTTCATTATCAGTTTTAGTTACAGGCTCTGTTGAAGGCTCTGTATTTACGGGCTTTACTTCATCGGTTTCGGGTTCTTTTTCCTCATTGGGCTTAACAGTTTCCTGACTCTTTGTGCGTACAGCCTGTACAGAGTTGAATTTCTGTGTATAAGCCTGATTTTTCGGCATGGACTTCTTCATTTCGTCATACTGACTGTTGTATTCATCAGCCTTTACATTTTCAAGTCTGGGGATATTAGTGAAGTCCGATTTTAAAGGCTTTATTTCCTGTCTCGGCTTCGGTGCTACCTCATATATAATATCTGAATCACGATCCATCATTTCCTTGTCACTCCTTTTGTTTTTACCGGCATCTGCCGTCTTATCCTTTATTATTATTGTCCTTTTCTTCAAAGGAACGCCCTTGACAGCATCATTGTCTTTAGCTGCAAATATAGCAGATTCTGTCAAAGCTTCATCGGCTTTGGTGTTGTCAGTCTTTCCAAACAGTGTTGATACTGACGATACAGCGGCTGCCGCACCTGCTAAAGCATTTACATCCGGCTTGCTTTTTGAAATACCGGTATCGGCTTTTGTCTTTTTATCCGCTTTCATATCCTTAGCCTTTACGGTAAAGCCGTCCTTTACTGCCGCATCCCTGCGGTTGTATATTTCGTTCTGATACGGATTTTCAAGACCAAGCTCTTTCATTTTCTTTATGCGTTCTGCTTTCAGGTCGGCGGAATCCTTTATATCAACATCAACAGGCTTTCCGCTGCCGCTTAGTGCGCCTATTATAAGACTTCCGTCAGCAGACTTTGATATTTCAAGCTCTATATTCTCAGACTCCGGTTCTGCACCGTTCAGATCAGAGGATGCTTTTTTTTTTGAACCCGACTCGTCATCATCGACATATGTACTGCTTTCTTTCAGTCTGTCAAGAAGAGCCGTAAATGCCTGTTCGGTAGGTTTCTCGTTATTATTTGAAAATGTTGTACTGCTTCTGCCTGACGGTTTAATGTATCTTTCAGGTTCTGCACTTACAGGTGCTGTGTCTGTTTTTACAGTTTCCTCAGGCTCGTCTTTCTGTTCCTCATAATCTGCCGGAATTACGGAATTTTCTTCAACAGGTATTTCCGGTTCATCATGCTTTTCACTTTCCGGAACATATTCTTCTTTATCGGTGCTTGTATCCTTCTCGGATGTATTGTCCTCCTCTGAAATATACGCATCTATAAGGCTGACGGTAACAGCTTCATCATTTATATCTTTTATTTCTTCAGTTTCATTTGTGTCACTATCGTCAGTTACGTTATCTGTTTCATCTTCCGTTACAACGGCAGTTTCTTCTTCCTGATCGGGTTTATCTTCACTGTCTTTTTCTTCGGTATTATCGTCTTTTTCGTCTGTATCAGCCTTGGATTCATCCTCAGACCTATCATTATCCTCAGAGTCACCCTTATCTCCCTCAGAAAGTCTGAGTTTTGTTTTCTTATAGCTCTTTGCAGCGGCTATCATTATTACAAGTGATATAACACCGATTGCTGCCGCTATGACCATATAGATATATCTTATATCTATAATATTACCTGCATTACCTGTATTTTCCTTATCTGATTTTTCTTTTACATTATCCGATACAGTCTTTGACGGCTTTGCATCTGCACCGTCAAATTTAACTTTCTGCATTATACCATCAAACAAAGCCGTTTCAAAATCATCAAGCTTTCCGTCAAAGGACTGGAAAGTTATAATAACTCTTTTACCGTTGACAACAGTGTACTGCTGGATACCGTTTATATTCGTATTGTTTGCCTTGTCCTCGACATTGAGTGTCAGGAACACAGTATTATTATACTCTGACTTTACGCAGCCTTTGTATATGCTCTGTTCCAGAAGATTATCTATGACACGCTGTAGTTTACTCTCACTTAGCTTTGAAAGATCACCGATGTTCTTTGTATCCTTGTTCTCAAATACCGATACAGTTATATCATTTACAAAATCCTTTGTATCGGCTTTAAGAAGTACATGCATCTCATCCAGATTTTTCATCATCTGTTCTTTTGTAAGCTTGTATGCCTCGAAAGCAGGATCTTTCGGATCTGTATTCTTTGTTACAACATACATATCTTTGGGCAGACTGATATCCATACCGGCTTCTTCTATCCTGTATGACTTAAAGACTTCCTTTTCCTCAGTCTTGCTTTCTTCGGTTGTGCTTTCCTCAGTCTTACTTTCCTCAGCTGTACTTTCCTCAGTCTTACTTTCCTCAGCTGTACTTTCCTCGTTTTTGCTTTCCTCGGTTGTGCTTTCCTCAGCTGTACTTTCCTCAGTTTTACTTTCCTCAGCTGTACTTTCCTCGGTTGTGCTTTCCTCTGCCTTACTTTCCTCAGCCGTACTTTCTTCGGCTTTACTTTCCTCAGTCTCCGACTTTTCCTCTGCCGAAACTTCGCTTTGCTGTGCAGAAGCCTCATCCGATACAGCTTCGCTCGGCTCTGCATATACAGGTATTGATACAGTAAGTGATATCAATAATGCTGCTATTATCGCAGATAGTCTTTTCATTTTTATCCTCCTTGGTGCAGCGTTCTTCTGAAATGTTCTGTGACTTCAAAAGTTTTATCATAATTCTTTCTCGGTCTTACGATAATTTTATACAAAATATATTATACTTTAATAATCCGAAAATTACAAGCGTGTTTTATGGCTTATCGGAAAAAACAGCCTTATTTTTTTGATTTTCCGGTATATTTTGCCGTATGAAAAATTTTTTAAAAATTTTTTTACAAAAAACTGTTAATATCCTCATATTTATGCTATAATTATTTTGCGGATTTTTCCGCAGAAAAACAAAAGGAGAGATCAACAATGGATATAGTTTGTTTGGACCTTGAGGGCGTTCTTGTACCGGAAATATGGATAGCATTTGCTGAGGCAAGCGGTATTCCGGAACTTAAAAAGACTACCCGTGACGAGCCTGACTACAACAAGCTTATGAACTACAGACTCGCTATACTTAAAGAGCATGGTCTTGGTCTTAAAGAGATACAGGACACTATCGCTAAGATAGAGCCTATGGAAGGTGCAAAGGAGTTTCTTGACAAGCTCCGTGAAAAAACACAGGTCATCATCATCAGCGATACATTCACACAGTTTGCAAAGCCTCTTATGAAGAAACTCGGCTGGCCGACTATTTTCTGCAATACTCTTGTCGTTGCAGACAGCGGTGAGATAACAGGCTTCAAAATGCGTATCGAAAAGTCAAAATATACAACTGTAAAGGCTTTGCAGTCTATCGGCTATGAGACTATTGCAAGCGGCGACAGCTACAACGATCTCGGCATGATAAAGGCAAGCAAAGCAGGCTTCCTTTTCAGAAGTACAGACAAGATAAAGCAGGATAATCCCGAACTTCCCGCTTTTGAAACATACGATGAGCTTTTCGAGGCTATCTCTGCAAATCTCGGCTAAAAAATTTACGGATCAGGCTTTTGCATAAGCCTGATCTTTTTTGTCAAGGAGAATAAATATGTTCAGAAAAATGCGAAGACAGCGGCAGCAGCTAACCGATGAAAAAGCCGAACTTCTGTTAAAAGAGGCTTCACATGGTGTTTTGGGTGTTGTCGGAGATAACGGTTATCCTTATACTGTACCTGTCAACCATGTATATGACAACGGAAAAATATATTTTCACTGTGCAAAAAGCGGTCATAAGCTTGATGCAATAAAAAGCTGTGATAAAGTATCATTCTGTGTAATATCAAAGAGCGATGTCATACCATCCGAGAGAGCAACGGATTATCTTAGTGTAATAGCTTTCGGAAAAGCAAAGATAATTACAGACAGTGAAGAAATTTACAGGATATCAGAACTGATAGGCGATAAATTTTCCTCCGGATATCCAGAAGAAACCGAAAAGGAAATAAATGACACCATAAGAGCAAATGCAATGTACTGTGTTGAGATAACTGTTGAACATATCACAGGAAAATGTGCTTTGCGGGCAGTAAAAAAAGACACACCATAAGATGTGTCTTTTTTGTTTGCCGTGATATCAGTTTTCACTTCGTATCGTTTCAATAATATTCTGTGTGCGAACCTTGCGGATAGAAAATCTCATTATTATCCATACGATAGCGAGTACTACAACTATACTGATAAGTACACCGAATGTCGGGAAAAGGAATGGTATCTCCTTAGCCGTACCCCTGAGCTGTGAGCCGTAAATTCCATAAATTCCCCAGCTTCCTAAAAGTCCCAAAGGTATGCCTATAAGCAATGACTTCATTGTATATAACAGACTTTCAAGTGCTATCATCCTGTTGAATTCCTTCTTCGTCATACCTATTGACTGGAGTACTGCAAATTCCTTGCGTCTCATTCTCATATTAGTTGTTATAGTATTGAAGATATTCGTAAGTCCTATGAGAGAGATAACGATAATAAATCCGTATGCGAATATTTCAGCTATTATCAGTACCGCATTTGCAATACGGGACATAGTTATCGTGTCGCTTACATAGAACTCGGCATCATCAAGCTCATTTTTAAGATCGCTGAGCTCCTTCTCAAATTTAGTCAGATCAGTGACACGAATTGACATTACCACATTTTTGTTTGTGTTTTCATTTCCTTTTATTATCATAGCATCATAATCATCAAGACGCATATATACGGCAACACAGTTATCAAGATATCCATACTCGTCAAGATATATGTCATCATAAATACTGCCTGCAATATTCAAAGAAAGATGCCTTGTATGTTCTTTTATCCTTTTTTCAACCTCCTGTTCAGTCATATCATATTCATCTTCGTAAGTAAAATTGTAGTTTGGAACAATGTCACATGTTGCAACTGCTTCTGCATCGTTTTTAAGCAGATTCACCCTTCTGGAACTTATCCTATCACGACTTCCATCAATTTCTGCCGATCTGTACCTGTTTACAACGCCTTCGTTTTCATATACTTTTACATTGTTCTTTATAAATACCTTACCCTTGCTTTCTTCAAAGGTCGTACCGCATTTCTTTGGAAGTTCGGCAAAAAATTCGTCATTTACCGCATAGATATTAAACTCAGATTCAAACGTATTTTTGTCTGTATTTATATTCGCACCGGCACTGTTTTTCATATCATCGGTTATCACGCTGAGAGGGAAAGATATTTTTGAGGATTCAAAACTGCCGATATCAAAATATACATATTTGTCAACAGACGAAAAAGTTGCTATCTTTGACTATATATTTTCAAAATCTCTGATATTCACTTTTTTATTTTCCGAGTCCCTGAACCATACATTAACACTGACATTATATGGAGAGGCTTCAAAGCTTTCACGGATATATCTTATATTATAGTCCATGAACGAGTTCATAGATATGAATATTGCAACACTAAGAACAATAGATATAACTGTAGTCCTGTACTGCTTGCGGCTGCGTTTCATATTCTTCCATGCTATTATACCGCCTGCTCCGAAAATTCCCGAAACCCACTTAGGTGTTTTATAGCTCTTTGCCTTGCCCTTGTTCCGCTTTGAAATATTTATATCCTCGTTGCTGCGTATTGCAACTATCGGAGAAATTCTGGAAGCTCTTACGGCTGTATTATATACAGAGAAAAATATAGTAATAGCTCCGAGGAATACCGAACCTATCACAACTATGAACGGCACACTGAATGCAAGCTTTGCACCGTTCATAAATTCTCCCATAAGTCCGTTGCATATTGCAACAAGTCCCGCTGTAGTGCCGATACCCAAAATAATGCCCAAAGGTATGCCGACAATACCAAGCAAAAATCCTTCAAAGAATACATTGCTGCGTATCTGCTTTGAGGTCGCACCCATTGACGAAAGCATACCGTAAAGCTTTGTTTTTTCTGTTATTGATATTGCAAAGCTGTTGCGGATTATAAACACGCTTGCTCCTATTATTATAACGAAAAGGAAACACATAAGAAACAGTGTCAGGAGTGTACGCTCGGCATTAATATCTATATTCTTTGCCTCAAGAACGGCACCATTTTTTTGAAGTGTGTTTATATCTATACCATTATTATGAGCCTGCTCTGCTATCTTTTCATAGTATTTTTGAGATGAAAGGTCATACGGATTATCTAAATACTTATCCACGACATCGAAATCCGCCCCTATAAGCTC
>JBGVAQ010000091.1:0-15572 GCA_045224775.1 Acutalibacteraceae bacterium
ATTTCTTTTCTGCTAACTTTGCCTTATGGATAACTGCCTTTCTGAGCTTTTGCAGACGAAGACGGTTATATCTTTGTATAAATACAAAAGGAAGATTTCCCACAAACAGTAAAAAAGTAAGTATGAGTCCGGTAAAAAGCGGATTTATCAGCATAATAATAACAAAGAACCAACAGTTCATTTTGTGGTTCCATTCACCACGGCATGTTTCCATTATAAATCTGTCGATATATTCTATACTGATGTCATCAAGATGATTTTTAGAAAAGCCGTCCTTTCCTATATGCTGAGGAAGAAGATCCTTCCACTGATTTATTTTGAGGACATCACTATAAAATTTTCCGCCGTTCTCCCACTTGTGAGGCTGATACATTTTCTTATCGGGGGAGAATGATGCTGTATCCTTGAAAATACATATAAAGAATGTAGCATAATGCCAGACTGCACCTAAAAGTATATTTACGAGAATAGTCGTTATAAGCGGCTGATCACTCAGCATGAAATTTCGCCTCCATATATTATATTCTTATATTATATAATTATATAATTATTTGCCGGACAAAATGTTAACAAATTATGAATACAGAAACATCTTCCCAAATCGACAATTTATACTTGCAAATCAGATGGAAAATTGGTAATTTATATTTATATTATACAACAAAAAAACGTGAAATGAGGAATAATATGGATAATAAAAAAATTTCTGATCTGCCTGCACAGCTTGTACACGAGCTTACAGAAAGAAATCTGAAAATAGCTTCTGCCGAAAGCCTCACCGGAGGTATGATATCAGAGCTTATCACAAGTGTTGCAGGTTCTTCTGCTGTATTCGAGTGCGGTATATGTTCCTATTCAAACAGAATAAAACATGAAATACTTGGCGTATCGGAAAAAACTCTTGAAGAATATACGGAGTACAGCTTTCTTACAGCCGAAGAAATGGCGGAGGGTGTACGCAGGATATCCGGCGCAGATATTGCCGTATCTACTACGGGAATAGCAGGTCCGGGCGGATACAGTGAAGAAAAGCCTGTCGGTTTAGTATATGTCGGAATAAGTGCGGAAAATTACAGGAAGTCTTATGAATTCCGTTTTTCCGAAGGTCTTGAAAATGAAAGAGAGTTTATAAGACAAAAAGCTGCCAACGCCGCACTTTCCATAGCTCTGGAATATATCAGAAATATGAAAAAATAAATCGTTTTCTTTTCTGTGAATTATTCTCTTTTTTTAAAAAAACAGTCCTTTGTCATTTTTATAATAATCATACAGCATTCTGTTGTGCAAAATTCACCCCATTATCAATATTGAATTAGAATAAATAAATTTAATGTAGAATTTTGTGCAAAACTATTGATTATGCAAAAAAATTATGATAGAATTGTAAATGAATAATAATGCTTTATAAGTATAAATATCTGCGCTTACAGCTGTGCGGATAAACCTCTATATTTCAGACAGGAGATGATTTGAAAATGGCAAGAAGTGCGGGCATATTGATGCCCATTACAGCGCTCCCATCGCCCTACGGCATCGGTACGCTGGGAAAGGAAGCTTACGATTTCGTTGACTTCCTTAAAATTTCTGGTCAGAAGTACTGGCAGCTTCTTCCGGTAGGTCCTACAAGCTATGGAGATTCGCCCTATCAGTCTTTCTCGACTTATGCAGGCAATCCCTATATGATCGACCTTGATATGCTTTGTGATCAGGGACTCCTCATCAAAGACGATCTTAAAAAGATCGACTGGGGTTCAAATTCTCAGTATATCGACTATGAAAAGATCTATAACGAAAGATTCAAGGTTCTCAGACAGGCTTATGAGAACTTCAAATCTATGGATCAGCAGGAATACTGGGACTTTATGAGGGATGAGGACAGATGGCTTACTGATTACGCTCTTTATATGGCTGTAAAGAAGCTTTTTGACGATAAGCCATGGCCTGAGTGGCCCGACCACCTTATAAAATACAGAAATCCCGATACTATCAGACATTACCTTAATTATCTCTATGAAGATGTAATGTTCTGGAAGTTTGTACAGTTCCTCTTCTACAAGCAGTGGAGAGAGCTTAAAACATACGCTAACGAAAATGGTATAAAGCTTTTCGGTGATATGCCTATATACGTTGCTATGGATAGTGCTGACACATGGGCAAATCCTGAGGTGTTCTGGCTTGATGACGAAAGAAAACCCGTATGCGTTGCAGGATGTCCGCCCGATTATTTCTCTGAAACAGGTCAGCTCTGGGGCAATCCTCTCTATGACTGGATATACCTTGAGGAAACCGGTTTCGATTGGTGGATAAGACGTGTTGAGGGCGCTGCAAGAATGTTCGATGTTACAAGAATCGACCACTTCAGAGCTTTCGATCAGTTCTACGCTATCCCCTACGGTTCAGAAAATGCTATCAACGGCGAATGGCTGGATGGTCCTAAAATGAAGTTCTTCAATAAGATGAAAGAGCGTCTCGGTGATGTTCCGATCATCGCTGAGGATCTCGGATTCATGACTCCCGGAGTTAAAAAACTTCTCAAGGAATCAGGCTATCCCGGCATGAAGATACTCGAATTTGCATTCGATTCACGTGCAAACAACGACTATCTGCCGCATAACTATACACGCAACAGTGTCTGCTATACAGGTACTCATGATAACGATACTATAATGAGCTGGCTGAAAACTATCTCTAAGTCAGACTTTGAGTTTGCAAAGGGTTATTGTGCTCTTGACAAGACTGAAGGCTATAACTGGGGCTTCATCCGCACAGCTTATGCAAGTGTCAGTGATTACGCTATTGTTCAGATGCAGGATATTCTTGGTCTCGGCGGAGAAGCAAGAATGAACGAGCCGTCCACTCTCGGCAAAAACTGGACATGGAGAATGAAATCAGGAGCTTTGACTCCCAGAATTTCTCAGAAGCTTTATAACTTGTCAAAAATTTACAGAAGGCTGGAGGATGACAAAAAGATGAAGAAAAATGCCATTATGGACAACCTTATACTTACCGCTAAAAACGAGTATTGTAAGGATATCAAGGAGCTTTCACCCGCTGAGCTTCACGAGGCTCTCGGTAAGGCTATGATGGGTGAAATATCTCAGAGATGGGCAGAAAGCAAACAGAACCATGCAAATCATCGCCGTGCATATTACCTCTCCGCAGAGTTCCTTATGGGACGTATGATGTACAATAACCTCTATGCAATGGGTGTTCTCGATCAGACAAAGAAGCTCCTCGCTGCTAAGGATATCGACATCAATGTATTTGAAGAAGTAGATGACGCAGCTCTCGGTAACGGCGGTCTTGGTCGTCTTGCTGCATGTTTCCTTGATTCTGCGGCTACTCATGACGTTCCTCTCGATGGTTACGGCATACGCTATAAGTATGGTCTGTTCAAGCAGCAGATAATCAACGGCGAGCAGGTAGAAGTTGCTGACGATTGGCAGAGCTTCGGCGATCCCTGGTGCATAAGAAGAAACGAGGATACTGTTATAGTTGAGTTTGCTGATCAGAAAGTAAAGGCTGTTCCTTATGATATGGCTGTTATAGGCTACGGCACAGATAATATAAATACTCTCCGTCTGTGGGAGGCTGAGGCTGTTAACGACTTTAACTTCCTTGAGTTCAACTCATGCAATTATGACGCTGCTGTTAAGGAAAAGAATGCTGCTGAGAATATCTCAAAGGTTCTCTATCCTAACGACAACAGCTACGAAGGTAAGGTTCTCAGACTCAAGCAGCAGTATTTCTTCTCATCTGCATCTCTCCAGGATATACTCAAGAGATACAAGGCAAGACACGGCACAGATTTCTCACACTTTGCTGAGGAAACTGTTATCCAGCTTAACGATACACATCCCACAATTTCTATCCCTGAGCTTGTAAGACTTCTTACAAACGAAGGCTGTGACTTCGACTGGGCACTCGGCGTTGCACAGAGAACATTCGCTTATACTAACCACACTGTAATGCAGGAAGCTCTTGAAAAATGGAGCATCGACCTCATGACAAGCATTATTCCGAATGTTTACAACATCATCGTAAGAATAAATGACAAGCTTGTTGGTGAGCTTACATCAAAGGGCTATGCAGAACCCACTGAGGAAGCTAAGAAGGCTGCCAAGAAGGGCGAAACTCCCAAGACTAAGCTTGACAATATGAGAATCATTGACAACGGTGTTGTACATATGGCTCGTATGGCTACATATGCATCAAGCTATGTAAACGGTGTTGCTGCTATCCATACACAGATACTCAAGGACGAAACACTCAAAGAGTGGTATGAGCTTTATCCTGAGCGTTTCCAGAACAAGACAAACGGTGTTACACAGCGTCGCTGGCTCGGTCTCTGCAACCCTGAGCTTTCAGAGTTCATCACAGACCTTATCGGCAAAAAGTGGGTACGCAACCTTGATGACCTCAAGAGACTTGAAAAGAAGATCAACAATGAGCAGATCGACAAGTTCAACGGCATCAAGTATCTCAAGAAAAAGCAGCTCTCTGAGTTCATACAGAAGCATGACCATGTTTACATTGATCCTGACTTCATGTTTGATATTCAGGTTAAGCGTCTCCATGAGTACAAGAGACAGCTTATGAATGCTTTCTCAATCATGGCTATATATTTCCGCCTTAAAGAGGGCAAGCTCCCCAACTTCACTCCTACAGCATTCATCTTCGGTGCTAAGGCTGCTCCCGGCTACAGAAGAGCTAAGGCTATCATCAAGTACATCAATGAGATCGCTAACCTCGTAAACAACGATCCCGAAGTAAACAACAAGATGAAGGTTGTATTCGTTTCAAACTACAACGTATCATATGCTGAGAAGATAATTCCTGCTGCTGATATACATGAGCAGATCTCAACAGCCGGCACAGAGGCTTCCGGTACAAGTAACATGAAGTTTATGATAAACGGTGCTGTTACTATCGGTACATGGGACGGTGCTAACATCGAGATCGCAGAGAATGCAGGCATCGAGAATGAGTACATCTTCGGTGCAAGAGTTGAGGAAATCAACGAGCTTAAAGTTCCCGGCAACTATGATCCTAAGAAACTCTATGAGTCCAATCCTGAAATGAAGAGAGTTATCGATACTCTTATTGACGGACGTTTCAGTGACGGCGGCAAGACAGGCGAAGGCTCATTCAAAGAGCTTCATGATTCACTCCTTGAGGGTGCAACATGGCATCCGGCTGACCATTACTTCATTCTCAGAGATCTTCCTGAGTACATCGAAACAAAGATAAAGGTCAACAACGATTATAAAGACAGACGTGGATTTGCATGGAAGTGTCTTATGAATACTGCACATTCAGGTCAGTTCTCATCAGACCGTACTATCCTCCAGTATGCTACAGAGCTCTGGAAGGTTAAATAATAACGGTTCTCAATAAAACATCACAGGCACAGCTGCTTTCAGTGGCTGTGCCTGTTTTTTGGGTTGATAAGTCGTTTTGTTTCTGATATAGTAAATGTATGAACATTATAATAGAAGGTGAAATTATGAATTCTCCTCTTGCGGACAGATTAAGACCACGCTCACTTGATGATATAGCCGGACAGCATCATCTGCTTGATAAGGATAAGCCGCTCAGAAAAATAATAGAGTCGGGAAAAATACCGAATATGGTTTTTTACGGGCCTTCTGGTGTCGGGAAAACAACACTTGCTTCGATAATAGCCGGACAGACAAACAAAACTCTCCGTAAGCTCAACGGTACAACGGCAACCACTGCCGATATACGAGCTATAGTTGACGAGCTTTCAGGTTTTAGCGGCATAAACGGTATTTTGCTGTATCTTGATGAAATACAGTACTTCAATAAAAAGCAGCAGCAGACACTTCTTGAATTTATCGAGGACGGCAGCATAACACTTATAGCTTCAACTACAGAGAATCCCTATTTTTATGTTTACAGTGCGATACTCAGCCGTTCAACAGTGTTTGAGTTCAGGGCACTTGAAAAGGATGATGTTGTAAAGGCTGTCAGAAGATCGCTTGATATATTGCATGATGAAACAGGCGAGGATATAGACATATCGGAAAAGGCTGTTGAGCATATCGCATATGCATGTGGGGGAGATGTCAGGAAAGCCATAAATGCGGTTGAGCTTTCTGTACTCTCATCACCGCTTTCCGACAACAAGCGCATGATATCCGATGATACCGTTGAACTGCTTACGCAGAAAAGTGCGGTAAGATATGACCGTGAGGGCGATGAACATTACGATCTTCTTTCCGCTTTCCAGAAGTCTATGAGAGGATCAGATCCCGATGCGGCAATACATTATCTTGCACGCATACTTGCGGCTGATGATCTTCCGTCAGCATGCAGAAGGCTGATGGTATGTGCCTGTGAGGATGTAGGACTTGCAAATCCGCAGATAATACCTATCGTAAAGGCTGCTGTAGACGCTGCTTTTATGGTCGGACTTCCCGAAGCAAGAATACCGCTTGCCGATGCAGTTGTGCTTGTTGCGCTTTCTCCTAAGTCCAATTCCGCATATATGGCTATAAATAAGGCTATGGAAGATGTTAAGGCAGGAAAGGGCGGAGGCTTCCCACGTCAGTTACAGAACAAACATTATGACGGTGATGATGTAAAGAACAAGGGACAGAATTATATCTATCCGCATGATTATCCCAATCACTGGACATATCAGCAGTATATGCCCGACAGTCTGCTTGGAACCGTATATTATGAACCCGGAGAAAACAAAACCGAGCAGGCTTATAAGGAATACTGGAAGCGTATAAAGAAAAAATGACATATATTTACTTGAAAATTACTTTTCGTATTTTGCAGAAAACGATTTTTTATGCTGACATTTACAAAAATAAACAAAATATATTAATTTTCCTGAATAATATTGTAAAGTACGATAATTTGTGCTATATTATTTAGTATCATGTTTTTTAATGGAGGAATCATGAATGTTAAGAATCAGCAGAACAAAAAGAACAGCAGCGGCGTTTATGGCCTTTGTTCTTGCAGCACTCTGTCTTACTGTGTTCATTAACTCACCGCATATTTATGCAGTTGATGAAGATACGAAGTCCGGTGCAGCGGAAAGTGAAGACTATATCAGGACCATTGATGATCTTAAAGGCAAGAAAATAGGTGTACAGCTCGGAACAACAGGCGATATATATGTTACCGACTATGAAAAGGACGGTACAGCGACTGTTTCACGTTTCAATAAAGCGGCTGATGCTGTACAGGCACTCAAACAGAGCAAAATAGACTGTATCGTGCTTGATGAACAGCCGGCAAAGGCTTTTGTTGAAAGGAACAGCGATATAAAGATAATTGATGAGGAATTTACTCTTGAAGACTATGCCCTTTGTGTCAAAAAGGGTAACAAGGGACTGCTTGACAAGATAAACACTTCCCTTGCCAAGCTCAAAAGTGACGGTACTCTTGAACAGATAATCAATAGCTATATCGGCACAGATGACAGTAAAGCAGAACCGTACAAGAAAAAAGATGTAAAGCGCAGCGGTAAGCTGACTGTTGCTACAAATGCAGAATTCCCGCCGTATGAATACATGGACAACGGTGTTATAACAGGTATTGATATGGATATCATGCAGGCTATATGCGATGATATCGGTATGGAACTTAAAATAGAGAACATGAAGTTCGACTCTATAATAGCATCTGTAAACGCAGGCAAAGCTGATGTAGGTGCGGCAGGTATGACTGTAACCGAGGACAGAAAAAAGAATGTAGATTTTTCTGAGTCCTATACAACATCAAAGCAGGTAATAATTATCCGCAAGACTGTTGCTGAAAATTCAGAAATTGTTTCCGATAAAGATCTTTCATTTATAGATAAGTTCAAACAGAATTTCATTGATCAGAACAGATGGCGTTATCTTGTTGACGGTCTCGGAACTACACTTCTTATAACTTTACTTTCAATAATAGTAGGTCTTATTCTGGGTACGCTTATAGCTATAGTGCGTACTGTACACGACCAGAACGGAACATTAGTTATACTTGATCTTATATGCAGGTTTTATCTTACAATAATAAGAGGTACACCGGCAGTTCTCCAGCTTCTTATAATCTATTACGGTATTTTCAGTGCGGTAGATATAAATAAGATAATAGTTGCTGTCGTTGCATTCGGTCTTAACTCAGCGGCATATGTTGCAGAGGTTATCCGTTCAGGTATAAAAGCTGTTGATAAGGGACAGTTTGAAGCAGGAAGATGTCTTGGTCTGAACTATAAACAGACTATGTTCGGCATTATCATGCCGCAGGCATTCAAGTACATGCTCCCTGCACTTCTCAATGAGATAATAGCACTTCTTAAAGAAACAGCTATATGCGGTTATATCTCGCTTCAGGATCTTACAATGGGCGGCGATATCATCAGAGCACAGACTTATGACGTATTCATGCCGCTTATTGCCGTTGCTATAGTTTACCTCGTAATTGTTATCATACTCAGCCGTATCAGTGCAACACTTGAAAGGAGATTAAAGAAGAATGAAAGATAATGAAAAAGAAACTATCGACAAAAAAGACACTCCCGAAAAAAAGGATGTGCTTATAGAAACTATCGGGCTTTGCAAGAGCTTCGGAGATAACGAAGTACTTAAAGGCATAAGTACGACAATTTCAAAGGGTGAAGTTGTTGCTGTAATAGGACCTTCCGGCTGCGGTAAATCAACATTCCTGCGTTCTCTCAATCTGCTTGAAGTACCCACAGACGGAAAGGTAATGTTTGAGGGTATTGATATAAAGGATAAGAATGTCGATATAAATAAAATGCGTGAAAAAATGGGAATGGTGTTCCAGCAGTTCAACCTTTTCCCGAATATGTCTATAAAGCAGAATATAATGTATGCTCCCGTTACGCTCAAGAAGATGACCAAGACAGAGGCGGAGAATAAAGCCAAAGAACTTCTTGAAAGAATAGGACTTTCCGACAAAGCAGATTCATATCCTGACAGTCTTTCCGGCGGTCAGAAACAGAGAGTCGCTATAGTAAGGGCACTTGCAATGAATCCCGATGTAATGCTTTTTGACGAGCCGACATCCGCACTTGATCCCGAAATGGTAGGCGAGGTATTGTCGCTTATGAAAGACCTTGCAAAGACAGGCATGACTATGGTTATAGTAACGCATGAGATGGGGTTTGCAAAAGAGGTCGCAGACAGAGTAATGTTCTTCAATGACGGCATTATCGCAGAGGAGAACAGCCCTGAAGCTATATTCTCGGCACCGAAGAATCAGCGTCTTAAAGACTTCCTTTCAAAAGTACTATGATATATCGGAATATCTCAATATACAGCATGTACGGCAGATTTTACAGTCTGCCGTACATGCTTTTTTTACTATTATTTCATTGATTAAATACACAGGATGTTATATAATAAAAATAAAAAGGCAAGGTTAGGATATGAAGATAGGAAATGTTGAAATAAAAGGTCATGCGTGTCTTGCACCGATGGCAGGTGTTACGGACAGGGCTTTTCGTGAAATATGTGTTGATTTCGGCGCAGCTTATGTTGTGGGTGAAATGGTGAGCTGTCGTGGACTTACATATAACAACGTGAAAACCAAGGAGCTTCTGGAGCTTTCTGATAATGAACGTCCGGCGGCTGTACAGCTTTTCGGAAATGAGCCTGATATAATGGCTCAGGCGGCTGTTATGGCTATGGAATACCGTCCCGATATAATTGATATAAATATGGGCTGTCCTGCTCCAAAAATAGCTATGAACGGTATGGGCTCGGCTCTTATGAAAGATCCTGAGCTGTGTGGGAAAATAGTTTCGGCTGTAAAGGCGGCTGTCGATATCCCTGTTACAGTTAAGATGCGTAAAGGCTGGGATAAAAACAGCGTTAATGCGGTGGAGGTTGCATGTATATGTGAAGCGGCAGGCGCTGATGCAATTACCGTTCACGGCAGAACAAGGGAACAGCAGTATATGCCTTCGGCTGACTGGGATATCATACGTCAGGTAAAAAAAGCAGTGAATATACCTGTTATAGGCAACGGAGATGTGACAAGCGCAGATCTGGCTGCAAGGATGCTTGAAGATACAGGCTGTGACCTTGTTATGATAGGCAGGGGCGCACTCGGAAATCCATGGATATTCCATGAAATATCCATGCTTATAGGACATGACCGCCCGTCGCTGCCGGTATCAAATGCCGAGAGGATATCTGTATTATTAAGGCATGTAAGCAAAATATGCGAATACAAGGGCGAAAAGATAGGCATGAGAGAAGCACGTAAACATGCGGCATGGTACTTCAAGGGAATACATGGTGCAGCGGCTCTCAGAAGACAGGCTGTGCAGCTTGAAACTTTTGAAGACCTTATAGAACTTTGCAAACAGATAGATGTTTGAAAGGCGGTAGATGGTATGAAGTCGAAAAAAGTTCTTTTTACTACGTTTATAATAGTTACAGCATTAGTTGTCGGCGGCTTACTGACATGGTGGTTTATATATAAGGATGGAGTAAGAAATGCGATACCGGAGTTATTGGCACCTAAGCAGGAGCCGGCAAGCGGTGTTGCATATATGGATGATATAAACGGCTACAGCGTAACTATCAAGTATCAGTACCGCTATGAAGTTGATGCGCTTGTTGTTCATACATGCGATTATACAAGTTATGATATAGGGGACAGGCTTTCTCCGAAAGATCTTGCGCTTGCATGGGGAAGAGTGGCTGAGATGAACAATGAAATCGATTTTCATTGGAAGCAGTCACACAGATATTATAATAGTCATCTTGATCCCGAGGATGAAAAAAAATTAGGTTCTGTTTCATGGATCATTTATGAAAGTTCCAACAATCATATTATTCCCGCAAATGATGAGATACGTGATCTTGTAGGATATATAAGGCGAGGCGATCATGTAAAGCTTAAAGGCTATCTTGTAAATGTTTCAGCTTACAGAGCCGCAGATAAATCACAATTCACATGGAATTCAAGCACAGTGCGTACAGATACAGGCGCTCATTCATGCGAAGTGTTTTATGTAACTTCTGTCGAATGGGCGTGAAATAATTGATAATTCATAATGCATAATGCATAATTAAAAACAGACATGATATTTTTGAGTCAAATATCATGTCTGTTTTTTAGTGCAGTAAAAAGGCTGTCCGAAAACGGACAGCCCAAAAAATCATATCAATTTTTTAATTGTTTCTTCTTCCTGGAATTAGTCTTTAGCAGAAGCTTTCTTTGTCATAACAACTGCTACGCCGAGAGAAGCAAGAACTACAGCTACGAGAGCTGCTGCAGATGCTGTGTCACCTGTCTGTACAGGAGTTGCATCTTTTGTATCCTCAGCTGCAGGCTGTGTTGAAACTTCGCCTGTTGTTGAAGGCTCTTCTGTTGCAGGATCTTCTGTTGCAGGATCTTCTGTAGAAGTCTGAGCAGGATCCTCAGTTGCAGGAGTCTCAGAAGCAACTACTTCATAAGTAACGGGCCATACATTCCATGCATCAGGATCAGCAGGATCTGTGATAGAAGAACCAGTTACAACCTTAGTTGTGTCGAGCTGAACCTTGATCTTAAGAGGCTGACCAACTGTAGCTGATACTGCACAGTTTGTCTGGCTGTTCCATGTACGGTCATAAGCAGGCTCATAATCGCCCCAGCTGTCTGCCCAGTCACCGTTAAGACGGATCTTGAATGTTACAGCTGTACCAACAACGTCTGTTCTTGCAACCTGTCCGCCTGTACCGTCGTCCATAGTAGCCTGATCAACAACCATGTCAGATGTTACTTCAGGAAGATCGATTGTAGCTTCCCAAACGCCATTGTTGTTTGTCATAGCAACGTCAGCAACAGGAGCATCGTTTACAGTACCCCAACCACAGAAAGAACCTGTGATACCAACTGTATCGCCATCGATACCTGCACTTGTTACCTTTGCACTAACGCTTACTGTAGCAATAGAAGCAACCATAGCTGCTGCAAGAGCAATGCCAAGAACTTTTGACTTTCTCATTTTAATTGTCCTCCTAAAAATAATAATTTTGAAATCCTTTTGAGGCTTTCATTAGCTGTATTATACTATGTTGTTCCGAAAAAATCAAGTATATTTCGATTTTTTTATTTGTCAAAAGATTACAAATAACAGCTCAGACTTCCATTTTTTACTGTTTTTATAATACTATAAGTACTTTTAATTCCGAATTAGAAAATATATCCGAATATTTTGTTGATTTTAAATAAATTACAACTTTGTAACTTATGCATTTTATATAAGTAATGTTGAATCAAAAAATGGTCTGTTTTTCATATTTTTAATGTGCAATTTTGGCAATTTGTGAAATATTGCACAAATAAACTTTGGGATAATCCGAAAAAACTCAGCAGATTATACATATTGACCTAAAGTACTATTAATACCTAAAGTATATTATATTAATAGTATTACGATTTGTATAAAAGTTTTTGATACTTATTGTATTGATTTTGATTTATATTACAGTTAGTATAATTTTTCGGGGCAAAATATATACCTCTGTATAATTCATCCGGTTATATGATTGTTGTTTTGGTTACAAAAAGCGTACCAATTAAATTATTTTATTTATACAGAATTATAACTGAGAGCTGATTTTTTAAATAATAACGCCCCGACACATCGTGACGGGGCGTTTCTGCCGGTAACCGGACTTGAACCGGTACGGATGTTACTCCGAGAGATTTTAAGTCCCTTGCGTCTGCCTATTTCGCCATACCGGCATCTTGTATGACAGAAATTTTCTGACATCAAGATTATATCATATTGATTTTAAGATTTCAATATATTTTTATCAAAACTTACGATATTTCTTTACAGGACGGCGGGTTTTCTTTTTGCGTCTGTAAATCTTGAACGAAACTATATAAATTATAATGATACCTATAATTGTTAAAAGGGAAATAATGAACCATTTTGAAGTTATAACATTTTTTATGCCGTCGAAGGCTGTGAGCAGTTCACTTCTGTCAACTGTTTCCGAAGCAACAAGATCCATTTTTACAAGCTCGCTGCCTTTATAGCTGAGTGTTACAGAACCTATTCTCTGCCCTTCTTTTACCGGTGCTTCAATGCTTTTCGGAAGATCGTATTCTCTCTCGAAATCCGATGATTTTATATTGTCGGGTAAAATAGCCGAGAAACTGCCGGCAGGCTTTAGCTGTATCTTGTCCTTGTTCCATGCAAATTCAAGGTCTATCTCTTTTACAAGGTCGTTTTTATCTATAACAGACTGTATGCTAAGGTTACCGAATGCCCATTCATAAAGATTTATGGAGTCCTGCATTGCTCCGTTATCATATACTTCACCAAGTTTCAGATTTTCGTATGGTGCGCCGTATGCAACACAAAGATAGGTGTAGCCGCCTCTTTCGGCAGTCGTAACTATACAGTAACCCGAATCACTTCCTGTTGAGCCTGTTTTTATTCCTTTTGTAAATTTATAGTAAAGGTCACCGCCTCTTACGGGGTCTATCATAGAGTTGGTGGTTACAAGATATCTGTCCTCACCTATACAGTCAGATGTAACAGTATTGCATATTTCCATAAAGTACGGCTGTTTCATAGCATGTTTTGCTATCTTTGCCATATCACTTGCAGTAGTGTAGTGTTCTTCATCGTGCAGGCCGTGAGGATTTGCAAAGTGTGTGTTTTCACAGCCAAGCTCCTTGGCTTTTTCGTTCATCATCTCAACAAACTTGTTTATATCACCATCACCGATATAGTCGGCAAGCACAAGAGCCGCATCATTTCCCGAAGGTATCATCAGGCAATGCAGAAGCTGATATACAGTTAGCTCTTCCTTTGCTTTAAGACCTGCCATAGAACTGCCTGTACCGTCAAGCATATGGAGAGTACTGCTTTTTACAGTGACTTTTGTATTCTTTATATCCTCAACATGCTCGGCTGTTACGATATATGTCATTATCTTTGTTGTTGATGCCGGATAACGCTTTTCGTCTGCCGACTTTGTGTATACAACAGTGTCTGTATCAAGATTTTCAAGGTACAGCGATTTGCTGATAGGCTCGAAATCTATATCAAATTCCGCGGCTTTTGCATTAAGCGGTGAGATGATAAGAACAGACATCAGAACAAGACACGACATTAAAAATACTGTTATTTTCCTTTTCATTATATAAATATCTCCTTCCTTTTTATTCCTATATGATACATTAATATATGTGTATTTTTATGTCATATAAAAACGTACATTATAAAAGGTAATATGTAATATTTTACATGATTTGACAATAAAACTCAAATATAATATTGCTTAATTATATTCCAACAAAGATTATAATTATAGTCATTTTGCATGTGATTTTATTAGGATTTTTATTTTATGCAAATATCGTCTGGATGTGATAAGATTTTTAAAAAGTTATTTACTTTTTGGAAAAAGAGTTGTAAAATAGATGTATAATGATAATTATAAAGTAAGGAGTCGTTTACAATGAAAGTTTTGATCGAAACATCAGCACGTCACGTACATGTGACACAGGAAACTCTTGAAACACTTTTCGGTGCAGGGGCAGAGCTTACAAAGAAAAAGGATCTTTCTCAGCCCGGTCAGTTCGCAAGCTTTGAAAAGGTAACAGTAGTAGGTCCTAAAGGTGAGCTTGTATGTTCTATTTTAGGTCCTGTAAGACCTGCTGATCAGATTGAGGTATCTATATCTGAGGCTCGTAAGCTTGGTATAGTAGCTCCTGTAAGAGAATCAGGCGACGTTGCAGGTACACCCGGCTGTAAGCTTATCGGTCCTAAGGGCGAAGTAGAGGTAAAAGAGGGTGTTATGGTCGCTAAAAGACATATCCACCTCGATCCCAAGACTGCCGAGGAGTTTGGTCTTAAAGACAAGCAGATAGTAAGCCTCAAGGTTGACAGTGAGGAAAGAAAGCTTGTATTCGGTGATGTAGTTGTAAGAGTAAGCCCGAAGTTTGCTCCTGCTATGCACATTGATACAGACGAGTCAAACGCTGCATTTGCTGTTCCCGGCATGATGGGCGAGATAATCGTTGACTGATAAATAATGATATTAAAAGTCCGTAAGGTTTTATGATGCCTTACGGACTTGTTTTTTTGGTATTATTACAGTTCCATGCTGTCTATCTCTGCAAGCTTGCCGGTTATGATGCTTTCCGCATCTTCACCGTAAATATCAAGACGTTCTGCTCTTATCTCAATGCTTTCTTTTACTCCGTACAATTCCCTGAACAGTGCTTTTATATATTCATATCCGAGATCATATTCACCGATAACTCCGCCTGCTGTTGTAACATAAATAAGTCTTTTAGCGTTGCACAAGCCTATTCGCTCACCTTTTTCATTATAGGCGAATGTTATTCCTATTACAGAACAATGCTCCGTGAAAAGCTTTAATGATGCAGGGAAGGAAAGATCCCAGTATGGTGCGGCGATTATTATTTCATCTGCCGAAGCAAGCATCTTTGCATAATCATAGCACTTATCTTCAAAATTGTTTGCGGCAATATCCTTGTCACGTTTTTCAAGTGCTGTGCTGTCAAGCGGTTTAAGATCAATATTTTCAAGTTTTATT
>JBGVAQ010000092.1:0-2449 GCA_045224775.1 Acutalibacteraceae bacterium
CTTGGTGAATTTCAGGGAAGATGCATTCTTTGGAAGGGAGTTTAAATCCAACTTAAAGAAATCTATCGTGAATTCGCGGTAGATGTAATCTTCGTTGGTCTAACAGTATAAAAAGAAAACTTTTGAATCATACTCCAAAATACTTGACCGTTTCGGTTATTGGTGCTATACTCTAAATAACCGAAACGGTTATTGTGTAAAAAGGAGGAAATGAATTGAACAAATTTTTGGCCCTGACCGAAGAAAAGAGATTGACCATTCTCAATGCGGCGTTCCAGTGCTTCGGCAAGTTTGGTTATGAAAAAGCCTCAATGTCGATTCTGTTATATTACGCATATCGCAGAAAATTAAGTAAGAAAACTGCCAATGACAAAGAGTAAGTTATACCCACGTTATGAAAGGACGTGCTATGAAGGATTCATTGAAAAAAGGATTGATAATAGGTGCTGCCGGTAGTGCGATTTGTGTGCTTTGGCATCATCTTCTAACCAAAAAGATGATGCAGCTCGCCATGGATCGGGTTGCGCCGCAGGACAGAAGCAACGGAAAAATGCGTGTGTCCGGTTCACCTGAAATGATAGAAACCACTGAAATTGTAAAAAAGGCAGCTGGTCAGCTCGAAAAAAGCGGCTGTGACGTGGTGGAAATCACTGCTCACGACGGAATTTCATTGATTGGGCATTGGTGTCCCTGCGAAGAACCGAAAAGAACTATAGTTGCCATGCACGGGTGGCGTTCCTCCTGGTCACATGATTTTGGTCTAATCGCAGATTTCTGGCGCAATAATCATTGTTCTGTACTCTACGCAGAGCAGCGGGGACAAAATAATAGCGGCGGCGACCATATGAGTTTAGGTTTGCTGGAACGCTACGATTGCCTGGCATGGACAAATTGGATAAACGAGAAAACAGGAAAAAGCATTCCCATCTATCTTGCCGGGGTATCCATGGGTGCAACCTCTGTGCTAATGGCGTCCGAACTGGAACTGCCGGATAATGTATTTGGAATCGCAGCGGACAGTGCATTTACTTCGCTCCATGCAATTTGGAAACATGTCTCCGAAAGCAATCTGCATATTCCTTATGCTCTGCATAAAACAGGTGCCGATAGGATGTGCAAAAAGCGCATCCAAATGGATGCTGATGCTGCCTCAACTACAGAAGCGTTGAAGCACTGCCAAATTCCTGTTCTTTTTGTCCACGGAACAGATGACCACTTTGTTCCAGTTGAAATGACATACGAAAACTATAAAGCCTGTACATCAGAAAAGCGTCTGCTGATTGTTCCGGGCGCTGACCACTGTATGAGCTATCTCGTAGGAAAAAGCACCTACGAGCGCATTGCAAAAGAGTTTTGGGAATTTTGCGAACAGCGGAAAAAGAATCCGTAGATTTGAGTTTGAAGGGGGGGAATCATTATGCGCCAGCGTTGGCTCCGTGTCTTATTCCGTAGAAGGATGTTGACGATACTCCTGCTACTTTTACAGGTATATTTTCTTATATGCCTTGTACTTGGGGGAAGTCAGCTTTCCCGAAATTTCAGTCGCCTACTGACAATCGTCAGTATCATTGCGGTGCTTTATATCGTTTCCCAGAAAGACAAAGGCGCCTACAAAACTGCATGGGCGATCCTGATCCTAACCTTCCCGTTGTTTGGTGGACTGATGTATCTTTTGTCTAATGCACAATCCTCGAAATGGCGCTTTGCAAAAAGTGTCCTCCATACACAACAAAAGGCAAAACCACTCTATGCACTCCCCGGCATTTGCTATGAAAGCGCAACAAAACAACTGCCTGAATATTACCCTCAAATTCATTACTTGCAGGAATACACGGGGTTTCCAATATATGCAGATACAGAAACACATTACCTTACACCGGGTGAACGAAAGCTGGAAACACTTTTGGCGGAACTTGAAAAAGCCGAGAAGTACATATTTCTGGAATATTTCATCGTGCAGGAAGGCGTTATGTGGAACAGCATCTTGGAAGTTTTGAAGCGAAAAACCACGCAAGGCGTAACTGTGCGACTGATTTATGACGATATGGGTTGCTTTCTCACTCTTCCGAAAGACTACGCAAAGCAGCTAAAAAAACACGGTATCCAGTGCGCCGTATTCAATCCCTTCCGACCTGTTCTGACCGTAAAGCAAAATAACAGAGATCACCGAAAAATAGCGGTCATTGATGGAAAGGTGGCTTTTACCGGAGGTATCAATCTGGCAGATGAATACATCAACGCCATTGAGAAACACGGACACTGGAAAGATGCAGCGATCATGCTGAAAGGCAAAGCCGCATGGAGTTTCACACTAATTTTTTTACAGACGTGGGAAATTTGTACCCATACAGACGAGGACTACGAAATCTTCTACCCATGGAAAGAACAAGAGTGCCCTGTTACTGCAAAGGGGTTTGTTCAGCCATACGCTGACAGTCCAATGGATGAA
>JBGVAQ010000093.1:0-6587 GCA_045224775.1 Acutalibacteraceae bacterium
CTCAATGCCAGGGAACGAAAAACTGGAACGTGGCCATCCCCCCGTAAAACCTCGTCAAGAAGCCTTCGCGGGCTCAGGCATCTTTCATGAGGTTTTCCTTTCCCGCACCGATTCGAATAAAAGCGGACGGAATCTGATTGAGCCTCATCCTTCGGCATCAACCAATTCCGTTCCGCTTTTTTATTTCGAATCCGTGCTGCGTGATGTTTGTGACGCATCGTGACGGATGTGTTACGTTATCCCAACAAATATGAATTTATCAAACTGAATTTGTAAACTTAATATTTTTGATTGTTCTTACAAGTTCATATTGATATGTCTTAAAATATTTATTCCAGAATCCTCGTGCATTCGGATTAGCCGTTCCGTGTCCAACCCATAGATATCTGGCATCCTTTTGTTTTTCATGTTCAATGACAAATTGAAGCAAATCTTTAGAAAGAGAACTTCCTCTATATTTCGGCATCACATATATTTCCCCTACATTTACCGATTTGGTGCTATGAAAAGCAAACACATCTGATTCACTATTACTTTCTATCATTCCAATTATTTCATCATCCTTTGAAAGAGCAATATGAAGATTCGTCTCTGAATCCATAAAAAATTCTTTGTATACCTGCTCTGTAAATTCATGACCTGGATAAAAAACAGGTGCCTGTTTTAAATGTTTTATTATTGCATCTGTCAGTGTCCATATTTCATCCCAGCGTTTTTCAATTTCATCTTTCTCCAAAGTCTTAATTGTATATGTATCGTTAAATTGGTAAGGATAATCTGTAATTTCAAGTCTGCCTTGTTCGTAAATATAGCCAAATTGCATCATTGAAAACAATGCTAATGCTTCATAATCATGAGCATACAGATTTATTTGAAATTTTGTATCACCATTACTTATTACTGTGTCTGATAGTTTACAGAATAATTTTGACAGGGTCTTTTCTGATGAAGCATAATACCCATACACGGGCACATTGCAAGTTTGAATTCCATCATTACTCCATAAAGAATAGTATAGAACACCTTGTTCATCAACTCCATTATCAATAGCAATGCTGTTCATATCAGATAATTTATCACATATCTTTTCTTCAAATAATTCAAATGCTACAGCTTCTAGTATTGAGTTGTTTGAACATTCTATCAGATATTTTTCATACAATTTTTCAATCATGACGATTTTTTACCCCATTCATCAATCAACAATATAGTTTTAAATTCTTTCGTCAAACTCCGATTTTACGCTCTGTTTCTCTTTACGGAATCTCTGGCTGATTCAGCTTCTTCTTTTGAAGCATACAGCCTTGATTCCCTGACTCTGGTTCCTCCGTCAGAATCTGTCCATTTAATTGTATAGAATCCTCCGGAGTATTTCAGTACCTTAGCTTCTTTGATCCAATTGACAGAAGAGATCAGATAAACTGTCTGATCAACCTGAAATCTGCCTTGAGCCATATCTGATCCCTGCCTTTCTGTAATTGATTATCCCATACCTGTGTGAAACAAATATGTAATTCCATTTTACCCTTTTACGGTTTCGATTACACCTCCAAGAATCTGGAATATAAGTGCGAAGCCTCCGATGATTCCTCCCAACACAACATCCAAAGCAACTACTCCGACCGTGCCAGCAAGATCATACTTATGCGGCACAAGCCAAAGAAACATCCTTCGAATACCGTACGGTACTCCGATGCAGATCCACATCAGGAGTATGTTCAGCTGATTGTCTTTGTAATAGACGGGACGGAACAACATCGCTAACAGTACTGCCAGAGTTACAGGCAGCACTACGCTTCGCAGAAAGATCTTCATTCTGCGCATGTTTCCTCCTTAAATCGATCATTAGTCTCATTTGTGGGCTAAACAAAATAGGACTAAGCTTCAAAAACCCTTTATTTGCCGAGTCTTTTGAATTTAGTCCTATTATTCCATACGCATCGATGATAACAAGATCAAAGTGCGGAGCCGGATCCAGATCCCTTAATCCGAAGGTATGCTTCTTCTTTGTGGTCTCACCCTCATATGCTCTGCTATCCAAAATGGAATACGGAACAATAGTCTTGCTGAATCTGATAGGCCATTCGCCATCTCTGTCGGTATCAGAAATAATCTGACGAAGCATCGGACCATCCACCGGTACGAATTCTTCATCAAATCGTTTCATTTCCATCTCCCATTTCCGTTCAGTAACAAGCGGTTTCGGACAGATAATAAGAACGTTTTCAAGTTCACTTCTTGCCTGGAGCTCTTTGATGATAAGGCCAGCCTCGATAGTTTTACCGACACCAACGCTGTCGGCAATCAGGATTCTCGGTTCATCAGCATGAATCAGCTTTAATGCCGGCCTGAACTGATACGGAACAAAATCTATACGGGCTGAATTCAAGGAATACAGATCATTCCCTGAAGGATTATTGATTTGATATGCGGTCAGATAGCTCCGGAATGTATTGATATCTACCCAGTTATAGGAAGCCGTCTCTACATACAAAGCGATCTGTCCGGAATAAAATGTTTTGAAATTACCGTCTACAAAGACATCATATTTCTTTGTTTCTCCAAGATCCGTTATGGACATAACAATGCCACGAACATCCGGATTACCGATCAGATATACAAGGCTCTTTTCTGTGATTTCATTTTCATCAACCACTCCCGGTTCTGCCTCAGCGGTTTGTTCAGTTTCTGTTTCCTGAGAGAACGATGCAAAATCAACTGTTGACGGAGACTTCACTTCCTCGATCATCCGGTCGATTTCATTGAGAAGGCTATCCTCGCAACCACGCTGTTCAAAGAAATCGTGCAACGTTGCCAGATCAGCCAGGATGGCATCCTTGCCCGGAAGCATAGCGCTGACATGAGCCCAGTTGTTACGAACACGCATCATATCGCGGACACATTCCCTCTCCCTTGTCGGAAGAAATGTCACATTACGCATCGCATACCACGACTTGTCAGCAATACGGAGCAATGCAGCCAAATCAAACTGACCAAGCTCCGTAAAGCCTCTTTCTATTGCCATCTCACGCTGGTTATAGCTCAGCTTATCCAGAACACACTCTTCCCACCAATCGTCTGATGCCCTCGGAAGAAGGCTTCCAAGCCATTCAGCCAACACATTGGCGGAAGTATGCAAATATGAATTCATCCTGCTTACAATCTGGTCGTTATCCATATTGAAGCCTCCAATCTGTACTCTTTAATCCATAAAGAATCCATCTGTATCAAAGATGTGATCCAGTTCGTCGTTTGTCATAGCCCGTGCTACTTTGTCACGCACGGCACTCTTAGCCATGTCCAGTCGCTTGAATCTGTTATGCCCGACTGCATCCTTTGCCATGCGGATCAGCTGGATGCGGCCTACGCCCGGATTCTGTCTTGCGTATTCTGCAAAACCTCTTGCTTTCCCCAGATTATCAATTCTGGTCGGATCATGCGGTTCCAGAATATCAACCACATACTCTACATCACTATCCTTGCGGATGATCACAAAATCAGGATAAGCAGGTTTCTGTTCGCCGCCCATTTCATACGGGATGCAAAGCGACCACGGTTTTCTCGGAGGATTTCTGAGCCAACACACATAATCTGCCTGCCCCTGTTCCTCGATCAGCACACCTTCTTCCCAGTTATTAAGATTGATACGTGCCTTACCGGAATCATCTACAAAGAGATGATCATCATAGTCCTTTCCATTTACTTCATGAGGCAGGCTGATGGTTTCCGGAAGACGGAAGTTATGCTTGCTGACAACATCTCCATTAGAAACAATGGCATCATACTGTTTGATGAAACGGTCACCTAATCCAACGATCTTCCGGCGGTAGTCATCATTCATCTTATGGAACATCTTCTCCGCATAAGCCAGGAGTCGTGCATAGCAGTCATCATTTGATGCGTATAGGATAACATCGATCTTATAGGCGTTCGGATCATCCTCATCATAATAATAATGACCATACTTATTACCGACACCTTCATTTCCAAGCTTTGTCTCAGCCCTGCGGAACTGTCGGTCAATATCAATATCTGTGGAAGACATGAACATATGCACGATGTTATCATCTACAGTTTCACCAAAAGCATCGAAAACCTGAGATTTCATCTGGAACTCCATGATTCGCTTTGCCATATCATCATATTTGCCATTACGTTTCAGATCACCCACATATTCACGGATCATCTTTACGATCTCTTCCAGTACATCATCTGTAGCATCCTGATATTTTCCGGACTGTCTGAGCAGTCTTGCCAGGCTGTATAAGGAATTCAGATAGTTGCTGATTCTTACATTTCTTACATCGTAGGACAGAAGCCCGGAATCATTGATAGCTTTTACCACTCCCTCTCTGTCTAAAGGATCTATGAATGTTTCCTGATATTCCGGTTCTGTCTGTGCTGTATTTCCTGCAGGTGCTGTCTGTGAAACTCCTGTTGCCGGAGCTGCTCCGGCCTGCTGTATATTCTGTGTCGGTTCCAACTGCTGAGAAGTCGGTTGATGTAATGCGCTACTTGCTGCATCATTTGTCCCAGTATTATTACCAGAAGGTATTTCGTGAACGCCGGAAGCACTTCCAGTCTGCCCACCGCTACCATATTGTACCGATCCGCCATCATGAAGCTCCATCGGCTGCGTTGTACCCGGTGTATCAAAAAGTGACATCTGTCCCGGATACACCGGTGTATGACGCGTTCCGCCGCCGGAAGTACTTCTCGGTCTGACGGACAAGGTGTCCATAACTCTTGTTTCAAGAGATTCACCATAGATATCAGCAGGGATATCGCCACCCTCTGCATTCTGCAGTTCTTCTACAACTTCCTTTACTGTATCGGAATTGAAGTAAGGCAGATACAGGTGTACATCATTCAGAGTTTCATCAACCTGAATATGCATCTGCATCGGTGTACGGATCATTCTTCCCAAAAGCTGTGCAATATAGGTTGCATCCGTCGCATGACGGAAGGACATCATCGTCTCTGCTCTTGGACAATCCCATCCGGTTGATAAGCTTTCTTTGAAGAATACGACTCGGATGCGTTTATCCTCTGCAATAGCTGACGGAGCAACATAAGGCACATTCAAGCCGTTGACTCTAATAACATTGTTGGCATCGCCAAAGGTATGAACCACTTCGCCTTCCTGGAATCGGATGCCGGTTCTTTCCTCAATCTTCTGAACACAGTCGTCAAGATCCGTAGCAGATATTGAAGATGCCGTAGCATTCTGCACCTGTATAACAAGCACCGGATTCACATAAGCATAATGCTGTTCGTAGCAATACTGATACCAGTGATTCCATTTATCCTTCCATTCATCTGCCGCTGCCTGAAGGACAGCCATATCTTTATTTCCGGTGTTATCTTCCGGATAGGAAATCACGATACGATCTTTCAGCAGTCCGGAAGCTCTGACTTCATCAGTTGTCACAACCACATATTGCGTATCCGATGCGATACCCTGTACCAATGCATTGAATCTTGCAGATGTTGCGGACATTCCGATAACTACTGGCATAGCCTCAATGCCGTCTTCCGGGCTACCTTTAAGGAACTTCTGCATGATGGTTGTGGCACGTCCGGCTTCACGTCCCTGCATTCCTCGATGCGCTTCATCTATAATGAAATACAGACGGTCACTTTTTTCACGAGCTGTATTAGCTAAGGTTTCCCAGATTGTATACTGACGATTATCGGTGTGCTTCGTAAGATTGGAGCTCTTTCCAAGCTTCTGTGTGTTCAAGAAATAGATATGTCCATCATCGAACATTTCCTGATCAAAGGAATCATCCTGAACCGTCACACACTGTCCCAAACGAATCTTATCTGCCTTCAGATCAATCTTATCTTTAGACTGTTCATTCAGCTGCGGAGAATCCGAAAGCCACACCACGATTGCTTCCGGCTGCTCCGGATATGCTTCATCGCCAAAGAAAATACTTTCAATCAAGGCAGCCATGATGATGGTCTTACCGGCTCCGGTTGGTGCCGTAAAAGATACTACTTGCTTTGAATGAGTACGCTGGTAGCGATAAACAGCCTCTGCTGATTTCATTCTGAGCTCGCCTAAAGCTCTTTTCTGAAATGGAAATAATTCTGCTTTCATGGCTTACCTCCCCGTATTAATCCGGAAGTTATCCAGATAATCTCTATAAAGCTGGAATGTATTCTTGTCCCCATATCCAGCAATCATTTCTCGATATCCAGCTTCAGAGTCTGTAACAATGTATATTGTCTCAATTTCTGGATGCTCAAGCACTATTTTGTTAAACTCTTGATAATGCTTTTCATCTATGAGAATTGCAAATTTATTTTCTGGAAGCACTTTCATATATGCCTTGTCGTCATCCATACATGGACATGCTCCATGAGCGCCTGCCTTAAGCCAAAGGACAGGAAACAGCTCTGTTAATTGACGTCCTAACGCAACTGAAGTTTTATCCAAGAAACCCAATTTAAAGAAAGCTGCATTAGCTTTAAATCCCTCGGACATTGGTGTTTCTGTTCCTAAGTATTCACCCGGAATCGAATTGCCCTTCACATCAGTTCCTTTGATAGAACATACCGTTCTCGGCCATGTGACATAC
>JBGVAQ010000094.1:0-3876 GCA_045224775.1 Acutalibacteraceae bacterium
ATAACTGCAAATAACAGTTTGTAGGGGAGTTCTGATACTCCCCTATAAAAATGGCTATTTATCAACTGTTTGTTGTGACATAGCCATTTTTTTATAGATTCCAGCATCTTAAGTACAATTTTGCTTGAATGGTCAGCGGCGAGATCTCCGAAGTTTTCATAGCTTTCATGGGCATTTCCATCTGCTTTATCTGAAAGTGCACGGATCACCACAAACGGCTTTCCATAGTTTGTACAGACAGCAGCAACAGCCGCACCTTCCATTTCGCAAGCATAGGTGTCATAATCCTTTTGAAGTTTTTTAACATATTCCTCGGAAGCAATAAACTGATCGCCGGTTGCGATAGTTCCTTTATAAGTATGTTCTTTACCGACCACATTTACTGCCGATTCATAAGCAAGCTCCACCAATTTCTGATCACAGTAATAATATTCCCCCTCTTTGTTTCCGAATCCGGGATCTCCCGAACGCCATATGAATCCGTTGTTTGTTGTTATTCCGTAATCATGTTCCAGAAGGCGTGTTGCGATTATTTCATCAAGCACCTGTGTATTTTCTGCAACTCCGCCTGCGATACCTGTAAAAATAACCTGTGATACAGAATACTTATTGAGCATTGTTGTTGCACCGGATGAGGAGCGGACTTTTCCGATACCTGACCGTGTAATAACAACCGGCTGTCCACGCAGCTTGCCGACATGATATTCCACACCGGCAACTTTATCCACATGGTCGATTTCTGCTTCTTTCAATAATATATCAATCTCATTGTCCATAGCTGAGATCAGACCGATATATTCTGTAGGTTCAACGGGTTTATTTCCGCATCCGCAAATGAGCGCCGACAACATGGCACATATCAAAAAAAATACAATAAATTTCTTTTTCATTTTATATCCTCTCTTTTTTTGAATTATTTAATGATACAATTATCAGATATTTCATTCCTCCTTTAATCGTTTTTATTACTGCCTAAGCTGCGATACCGTCACTTTTACCACAGCCGCCTGAAAAATAATGTTATCCCCTATGTTTTATATTATATATTTGCATTTTTAATTATTCAAGGGTTAATCAAGTTTTTTATGCTAATTATACATTATTGTTTAATATTACACTATTTTTCATATTTATCAGTCTTAGAAATTCTCACTACGCCTCGATATCATACACAAATATAATTTTAAAATTTGTGTATTTTTACAAATTCACCTTTATTAACCGCAACGGTTAATGATTCTGTTGCTTTTATATGATATTATATGATATGATACAATAAGAGTTTTACATACTAAAAACTGATTAAGGAGAATTTTCAAGCATGAATAACAATGTAATAAACGGAGAGATTATATTTAAATACCCCGACGACTTCAAGCTGATGGACAGTGCGGAGCTGAAAAAATACTTTGGTACATCAGACAATATGTCAGGCATACGCAGCGAAGAACAGCATATTATAATGTCGTTTGCATGGAATAAGGTAAATATGCTTTTATCAATACTTGCCGATCAGAAATCTATCCTTAACGGTATGGAAAAAAGATTCAGAGGCAGACTCAAAGGATTTAAAAGAAAAGAAAACATAGATGTGAATGTGTGCGGCGTTAAAGCAAAAGGATTTACATTTGAATATATAGCAAATGATGCGGATATCGAACAGATTGGAAATATTATTTCTTTCAAACTCGGAAAGATTCTCTATATTATACAATTTACAGCACGAAAAGAAGATGAGCAGAAAGCACAGAATGTATTTGATAAGCTCATTGTCTCCATGACTATAAATGAGCATTGATGGAACATGATATTGCAGACAAAAAAGCATTATGCCCTGTTTTTATGAAGGCATAATGCTTTTTGCTATTCATAAAGAAAAGAAACAACTGTATCAAGCCATTTATCAGGTTCATAAACTGCCAACTCAGCATGTTTGTAACCATCAAAACATTTAATATCTATCTCAGTGTAATACTTTTTCATTTTCTTCGCTGATTTTATAGAATATACTTCATTTCCTTTCGTTCCGGGAATATATAATATTTTTGTGCTGTTTGTATTATTGGCAGGAGTAAAATCACCTGCACATACAGAGTGCAGCATATTTTCTACAGTAATATTGCTCATTGTATCGGCAAAATTAAGAAAACTTTCAAGATACTTTTCCGGAAGAAAATTCCGTTTGAAATTTTCAAGAAGATTTATGTTAATCAATCACCGATTTTTATATTTCATTATGATCATTCATCAGCGAGGTCTGCTGCTTTGGTATAAAAATAACCGTTGTCAACATCCTCCAGATTGCCGTCAACAAGAACAAATCTCTGCAGACCGCCTGCTGCACGAACACAAAGAGTTCTGAATTGTAAAACGCAAATACGGCGACATCTGCCAGCTTCGTTCCCCACTGACGAAAAAGCAGTGTGAAATAATCTATACGACAATCACTTACTTATTTCTTCATACTGTGATTCATAGCTTTGTTCTGAGTCTCTTCTGTAAAAGGTGTTTCTTTTGTACCCCTGAGGAACAGTATTATCAATCTCTTTCCTTAAGTCTTCATCAACATAAGAAGCGTTATATATAAGAAACATTTCAAGGAATACCTCATCTCTGATGGTAATGTCCCCTGAACTGTTGATAAGTTCGCAGGCAGCCCACATAACTGTATTGATATTATTTACGCTGTTTAAAGTAAAATCATTGTTGAGCTTGTTATACTTTTTCAAGATATCAACAGATTCAATTATCATTTCGGATTCTGCCTGAGATTCAGCATCCCAATATGCTTGTTTGGCATCCTTTCCGTTTGCTATCATTTCCTGACGCAATTCAGCTTTTCTATCGTTAAGTTCATCATAAATGTCGGTGCGTATATAGTCTTTCTCGGTGGGTACATAGCTATTAATATAGCCGGAAACAAGCTCATCCTCAATACTAGGCGGTCCGCTAATGCTGCGTTTTGCAGTTACGCTTATTATAGTACTCACCGCTGCAATCACCGCAGCAGCAATAATAACAAAAACAATTCTTGACTTTTTCATAATGACTATCCTTTCATTATCTGACTTGAAATCATCATTAACGGGACTATCAACAAAGTTAGCAGCTTCATCAATGTATTTGTCATTTATCAAGCCGATACATTCAGAAATTTTCTCTTGCTTCATTATAGCACCCCCTCCTTTATCAGATACTTTTTTAGATTTTTTCTTATGCGTGAAAGCCGGACTGAAATGTTATGCTTGCTTGTCCGGAACAGTCCGGCAAGATCTTCAATAGAATCCGAATAATAATATCGCCTCACAAACAGTATCCTGCTTTGCTTATCCATTGATTCAAGAAAACAGTCAATTAATCTTGATACTTCAACAGATTCTATTTCATCCTCAACTGATACAGACGATGGAAAACATTCCTTTATCTCGTCAAGAGCAACGTCATAAATACTGTTTCGCTTTTGAGCAGTATTAGCATGATATTTTTTAATAGCAAGATTACGGACTATTCGGCAGACATAACTTAGAAGATGTTCGGGCTTTTGCGGCGGTATTGTATTCCATACAGCTAAAAAAGCATCATTTACACATTCTTCGGAATCAAGTTGATTATTAAGTATATTTTCAGCCACACTTTTACAAACCTGACCGTATTTTTCTGATAGTTCGGTTATTGCTTCCTCGGAGCGATCAAAGAATAATTCAATTATCTTACTGTCTTCCAAGGTCTCACCCCCTTTATTTAAACTTTCCACAAAATCAATAATGCTGTTTTTATCTTCCTATCTATATACTACGGATTTACGATAAAATATCTCACTCAATCTTATCAAATAATCAATCTATAAATGAGCAAATTTCAAAAACTTCGTTATAA
>JBGVAQ010000095.1:0-16312 GCA_045224775.1 Acutalibacteraceae bacterium
TGTCACTTACTGCTTTAGCTATCGGTCTTGCAAAAATACCTGCCAGCAAGCCTACTACCCACGCATATTTCCATGTTACAAATATACCGAAAAGAACTATGGCGATAATTGCAAATATCCAGAATATAATCTGTGATCTGGCGGTTACACTGTTGTACTCTTTCAGAAGATCAACACCATTCGATGTATGCGGAGCATTCTCAATAAATTCGGCAGCGGCAGACACTCCCGGAGATGTCCTGAAATCCCTGCTGCACTCTGCGGCAGCTTCGGCATAGCTCTTATTTTTAAGTATATTCTGTACAGCACTCTTTATTCCCTCTGCCGAGTCATCAGTAAGCATTGCACCTGCATTTATCTCTGTAACTCTCCTTGCAACAGCATGCTGTTCGGCCGTCTGAGGATAGAGTACCATAGGCGTTGCCATATACAAGCTTTCAGATGTGCTGTTCATGCCGCAGTGTGTAAGAAAAGCATTTGCTCTTGAAAGTATGTCAAGCTGGTCAACATACTGATATACCCTGATATTTTCAGGAAGTGTGCCGAGTGATGCCGGATCAACATGTTTTCCGCAGGAGATTATAACATCAACATTTTCATTCCTGAATGCTTCTGCACATTTTGCATAAAAATCGGGCTTATCATTTACGACTGTACCCAATGAGATATACACAAGAGGTCGTTTATTATTCTTTGCCGGTTCAGCTTTGGAGAATACCGAAGGACCTGCAAAAAGATAATGGTCAGTAAAGCTCTCGGCAAACGGTTGGAAATTATATGATGTATAAACGACAGAATCGGTACTGTTGTCGTTAGTAACAAGTTTAAGTGCACTTTTTACATTATAGCCGTAGGGTTCAAGTGTTTTAAGCTCCTTTGATATTTTCGGCAGACCGGATATCATATCCGCAAGCTCTGCGGGGCTGTTTTTCATGTAGGATGATGACATCTGATTGAAAGCGAATGTACTTACAGATACTACCATAGGAACATTATGTTTCCACGCATTGAGCTTTCCCCAGAAGCATACAGCGTCCGTATATACAACATCAGGCTTAAAGCTCTCGAATTCCTCATGGAGAAAATCATTCATAGCTATAGTTATACGGATATCCTGTATTGTCATCTCGGTATTTGATGATTTTTTAAGATTCTCGTTTTCCTTATTGCTGAGTTCGGGAAGAAATTTACTGCATGATACAAATTCAGCACCTGACGCCTTGATTTTCTCTTCAAACATATCAAACGAATAGAAGCGTACTTTATTTCCTCTTTTTACAAGCTCTGCTGCAACAGGTATCATAGGATTTGTATGACCGTGAGCCGGTATGCTGAAAAGTGCAATATTCCTCATTTTTTATCCTCCTTATCACTGAAAGCAATTCCGAAAAGACTGTCAAATGCGTCATTTTTCATTATTGCCAGACCACGTTCTTCATCACCAAGTATCAGAAGTGTATCGCCCGGTTTTATATTAAAAATATTTCTCGCCTGTTTAGGTATTACTATCTGCCCTTTTTCGCCGACAGTAGCTGTCCACGCATATTTTCCTTTAGGTTTCGGCATATCTGTTTCCTCCCTGTTGGTTAAGTATGATTTGTTATACAAATCATACCACATACTATTATTTCCGTCAATAGAAAAAAATATTTTTCTGTCGGTATTTTCCGATTTTTCTATAGAAAACCTTTAAAAATACACGATCATATGGTATAATATCCATAAATTTTATTTTAGGAGTGAAATAATTGGAAAAGTTATTCAAACTCAAAGCACACGGTACCAATGTCAGAAATGAAATTATAGGCGGTATCACAACATTTCTTGCAATGGCGTACATCCTTGCAGTAAACCCTTCAATACTTTCGGCTGCCGGAATGCCTGCTCAGGCAGTATTTGCGGCAACGGCTGTTTCCGCCGCTTTTGCAACTATGATAATGGCATTCTTTGCAAATTATCCTGTTGTACTTGCGTCAGGTATGGGACTTAATGCGTATTTCGCATACACCGTAGTTCCTCAGCTTGCAGAACAGGGTATCACAGATCCATGGAGAGTGGCTCTTACAGCCATACTTATGGAAGGTATAATATTCATACTGCTTTCATTTGTTAAGTTCAGGGAAACTCTCGTAAACAAAGTTCCCGAAAATCTTAAACTCGGCATTTCGGCAGGTATAGGTCTTTTCATCGTATCCGTAGGACTTACGGGTGCAGAGGCTGTTGTTCCGGGCAGCGGAACAATATCAACCTTCGGAAATATAGCTTCTCCCGAAGTTGTCCTTGCACTTTTAGGCGTTCTGATAATAGCCGCCCTGACTCACTATAAAATTAACGGTGCTATACTCATAGGCATAGTTTCCACATGGATATTCGGTATAATAGCACAGCTTACAGGCTGGTATCAGATAGGCGGAACAACAGGAAATCTTTCCATAATACCGGATTTCAGCAACTATTCACCTTTTGCACCTCTTGAGTCAATGTTTACAAATACATTCTGTCAGTTCAATTTCGGATACATAACCGTAAACCCGATAAACTTCCTTGTAATAATTTTTGCGTTCCTGTTCATCGATCTTTTCGATACTGTCGGAACACTCATAGGTGTTGCACATGAATGCAATATGCTTAACGAAAAAGGCGAGCTTCCCAGAGCCGGACGTGCACTTATGGCTGATGCTCTCGGAACTGTATCGGGCGCTATGCTCGGAACTTCAACAGTTACATCTTATGTTGAATCGACAACAGGTGTTGCGGCAGGCGGCAGAACAGGTCTTACCGCACTTACTTCTGCTGTGCTGTTCCTGCTCTCACTCACACTCTATCCGATATTCCTTGCAATACCTTCTTTTGCAACAGCTCCGGCACTTATATATGTTGGACTGCTTATGATGAAAAACGTTACCAAAATGAAATTTGAAGGCGACATCGCCGACACCGTTGGCGGATTTTTTGCAATAATAATGATGCCGTTCACAAACTCTATCGCAAACGGCATCATGTTCGGTATTGTATCATGGGCAATACTCAAAATCGTAACAGGCAAAATAAAGGACATACATCCTATAATGTGGGTATCCTTTGTGCTCTTTGCAGTCCGTATAGTAACTATGATACTCGGAATAGCGTCATAATCAATGTACAATGTGCAATGTGCAATGTGCAATGTGCAATTATAGAATAGCATAAAGAATAAAATGCACGGTCACCATTATGAGTGCCGTGCATTTTTGTTGTTATTTAAAATTCATTCCGCCTTGTAAGGAATGTATGAAGAAAATCCTTGAATATCTCAGCCCATGCTGTTTCATGGTGTCTGTTTTCAAGAAGTATGACTTCGTTCAGCTTTTCGGCTGGATAACATTCCGTAAGTACATCGTATGTCATCTCCGTTGACTGATAAATTATCTTTTCAAGCTCATCTCCTGCGCCTGTATATATGTAAAGATAAGGCATATCAGGCTTTATTTTTCCGTGTATCCACTTTGTAAGGTCTTCAAATGAATAGAACATGAACGGCGGAGAAAATACACCGCCTGCACAGAATTTGTCGGGATGTGTAAGTACTGTAAAGAGCGTTTGCAGACCGCCCGAAGAACTCCCGCAAAAAGCTGTATTGTTCCTTCCTGTCATAACAGGGAAATGTGCCTCTACTGCCGGCATGACCGTATTGATAACAAAATCATCAAACAACTCACCTGACGGAGATATTCTCGATCTTATCTCCTCAGGGCCTTCAAGTCTGCCTATGCTTTTAGGAGTAAGCTCGTTTGCACGCTGCTCCGGACCGTCATTATTGTAAATACCGACTATCACAGCAGCCTGACCTTCATTTTTACTTTCGGCTCTGATAGCTTCCCTTGTGTACCAGCAGCCAAACTGCATCGGGTGATCGTCCTCAAACAGATTCTGTCCGTCAGTCATGTATATTACAGGAAAGGTTTCCCCCTCCTCATGCTCCGGAACAAAAACTCGTACAAGCTTTTCGCTGTCCCTTTCGGGATATGGTAATGACATATCAAATATCTTTTCAGGATACATAGCTTTTCCTCCTTAAAAATTCAGTGTACGGGCTATAATAATTCCACTTTCCACTTTCCAAATTCCACATTATTCAATGAGCGGCAGTACAGTTTCAGAGAATACGGACTGGATATCACCTGCGGAAAGATTGTTGCTCATAAGTGTTATTGTAAGGTTCTTGTCGGTATTTATGTAGTCCATCGCTGTGTATTTTCCTATTATGCCGGCATGACCTATTCCCTTTGCAAAATTAACTTTTATTCCATAGCCGTAACCGTCTCTGGAATTGGGGCTTGTTGTCATTTCCTTATAGCTTTCAGCAGATATTGCCTTGCCGCTTGTAAGAGAATTCAGCCAGAGTGTGAGATCGGATGCAGTAGTTACAAGATTTCCTGCGCCCTTTGTAAGTGCCGGCTGCAAGTCAACATTATTATGCATTACGCCCTTTGCCCATTCTGCCGAAGCTGCCATTTCTTCTACAGAACCTGTATTTTTCATTCCAAGAGGCTCAAAGAATGCTTCTCTCAGAAAATCAATATATTTCTTGCCGGATACCTTCTCCACTATCTCGCCCAACAGGAAGAAATTACTGTTGCTGTAATCAAATTTCTTTCCCTGTTCAAATACAAGCGGCTGGGTAAATATCCAGTTCTTTATCCATTCGGTATTCTCTTCATAAGTTTTATCTGTCGAAGTTCCTTTCCATACATCTTCTGTAAATGTAAGTATTCCCGAACGCATGAGAAGAAGATTTTTAAGCGTTATATCCTTTCCGGCTTCATATTCGGGGAAATACTTTCCAAGAGTATCGTCAACGCTGAGCTTTCCCTGATCACGAAGATAAAGTATTGCAGCCGCACAGAACTGTTTTGATACAGAACCTATCGGCATAGGTGTATCAAGCTTTATAGGATCACCGTTGTCAAGTTTGCCTGCAACATAATACGCATACGGCTTGCCGTCCTTTTCTATATATGCAACACCATTGAAGTCATATCTTTTTGTTACCTCTTCAAGTATTGCCTGAGCATTTGCATCTACTGAAATCTCCTCCTTTGAGCTTTCCTCTTTTGAACTCTCTGATTTTGAAGTGTCCTCTTTTGAACTTTCTGTCTTGGAAGTGTCTGATGACTTATCCGATACATCGGACTGTACAGCTGAAACTGTTGATGTCTGAGATGAAGTCTTTTCAGTTGTGCCGGATGATGAACATGCAGCCATTGAACAAAGGATAAGGGATGATAAGATAACAGCGATAAGTTTTTTCATAGTGATTACCTCCTGATTGATGTACAATGTTCCTGTGATGTCTTAATTATAAACCACAGTTCTAAAAAACACAAGCAACCTTCCGTTTTATATATCAACTGTATGCAAGACCGACTCAACCGTAAGTATAATTAAGAATTATGCATTATGAATTATGAATTAATTAAACAGCGGTTTTGTCCTGCTGAAATCAACGATAAAATCATGGAAATCCTCCTTGGCTATCTCGTCGGCAAAGCACAGCAGGGGTATTACCGAGCTTTCCTGATTGAACATATAGGAATATATCTCACCGTCGGCAGTTTCTATTGTATTCCTTGTTGCAAGCTTATTTCTGCAAAGTATATCCATACAGTGATCCACTTCGTTTGTATCAAGTCCTGTATTTTTGCTTATAAGTGATGTATCTATGGGCTTGTTCAGCCTTGTGTACATATATGTGATTATTTTCAGCATCTTTTTATCCGAAAATATACTGAATACCTTTCTTAGTTTCTCGATATCGCTCAACTGTCGGTTTATACTGTCATGCGGCTCTATCATAAGGAAAAAATGACGCATATCCGGTGAAAGACGTACATTTGCCATGCCGCCGTCCTGCATTACCTTCATAAAATAATCGTTTTTGTCAGTCGTTATTGCCGAATGCTCTATGAACGCACTGAAAAAATCATCAAGTGCGGCTTCATCCTGCAAAAGTCCTATTTCTATCGCACAACAAATACCGAATGCATGTCTGTAAGCTTCCTGATTGGTCATATGGCAAAGCCTGTGGGCAAGTGATATAGCAAAGTTTTCTTCCTCACGTCCGAAAAGTGCATCTATACTCACGTTAAGTATCTGTGAAAGCTTGGGCAAAAGCTCAGCATCGGGAGTGCCGCCGCATTCCCATTTTGAAACAGCCTGTGTCGTTACTCCGACAAGCTGTCCGAGCTGTTCCTGTGTATAGCCTTTTGCAACACGGAATTTTTTTATCTGTTTTCCGATCACACTCATTTTATCAACCCCCTGTTGATTTTTATTTTATCAGAAAAAGGGTTCATTTTCAATACAGGACTCAAAATATATTTGCACATTGCTAATTCTTGTTATCAAGTGATTTGATAGATAAAAGCTTATAGTAAAGCAGTTCATCTTTATAAACTATTATTTTAAGCTTGCCTACGGTACGGGTGATTATCTGATAGAACATACCCGAAAGGTCATAAAAGCTGTTTTTACTGTACGTCAGATTATTATGCTCGTCATATCTGAAATTTTTGTCCATGACGAATGCTACTTTTTCAAACTCCTGTCCTATAACATCATGTGCATTGATATCCGAAAGCTCGGTTATGTCACTTATTTTTTCATCTGTTCTTTTTACCGAAGTATAGGTGATGAATTCCCATTTCTTCTTTTGTGTCAGGTATTCTATGTATGATTTCATTTCGTTTTTGCTGTCAAAGTATTCTACAGATACATTCTCATAACTGCGGCTTCCTGTTTCCGAGCCTATCTTTAAAAGGTTTGATATAAAAGAGGCTATCTTCGGATTTGTGCGTATCTTTTTTGTAAGACGGTATTTCGTTATTTCACAGCCGTATGAATCTATATTATAGTTCTTGGTCAGATAATCATAAATATCCTTGTTCTCATCTTTATTGAGATATTGTTTCGGATCATATGAAAATACTATAGGAATTTTATATTTGAAAGATACTGCCATTATCATACTGAGCTGGTCTTTTTTTATACGCTGTGATTCGTCAATAAATATTACCTTGATATTCGGAGTCATATAACTGTCCTCTGAATCTGCGGCCGTGTTTTCAAGATTGCTTTCCAAATCACCTTCAAAATAAGGTACGTTTTTTATCGGCTGTATGTTCCATTTATAATCTGATATCAGTTTATTATGTCCACTGTTGAGCTTTCCGCAGTGTATTATAACTGAGCTGTCAACATAATTCTTCGCTATATCATACAAAAGCAGAGTTTTTCCTGTTCCTGCATCAGCAGTCAGACATGAAAAGCTGTATTCACCGTTTAATGCTTTCAGTATCTTCTTTTTGATTTCCTCCTGATGTTCGGTAAGAAAATATTTTCCGTCAATAAACTGTTCGGTTTTCGTAAACGGCGATATAAGATAATTGAACGGAAGAAATAATTTATCGGGCATTATTTCTTCATTGAAGATCTGTGATGAAAGTATATCCGCCAGCTCAGAAATATTAACCTTTTCTGTTGTCTGATCTTCTTGATTATAACGGTAAAGTCCGTCATTTTCGACAAATGTATAGATGTGTATTTCCTTTTTCATCGCATTCAGATAATAATGATTTTTTATCATCTGTCTGAGTATCTTGTCTGTTTTTTTACTTGCGGAAAGATGATCCAGATTGCTTTTAAGTTCAATATTAACTACCATATCATCACTGAAACGCAGAAGATCAAATTCCTTTGATATCTGTTTGATAATATAGCCTATGTAATAACCGTCAAAAACCGAAAACGGCACCATAAGAGCCTGAAGCTCATCACACAGACTGGCAAGTGTATTTATCTCCACAGGCTTGAGCGGATACGGCGGTTCGGGTGCATTGCTTTTTTTATTACAGCAGTCATCATATGCCCTTGCGCCTTTATATGCGGAAATAAGATTTACTGTTCCCATAATATCCTCCTGAATCACACATATATATTATTATTTTTATTATAACACTTTACTATAAAAATGTCATTATAATAATTATTATTTTAATTTTATAATAATATCCGAAAAACTATATGGATATTCCAAAAAAATTTTGTGGTTATTATAATTTTTTTCGTTGATTATTGTAAAACATGATGTTATAATGTAATTGTTATATACAAGCATAAGAAGAAAAGATTTCCGAGCGGGGTGATTTTTTTGAAGCTCAGACAGGCAACTGCAAAAGACCTTGAAACAATTACAATGATTTTAAACAAAGCATTATCAGAAAATGCCGAAGATGAAGATGAACATCCGCAGTGCAGCTGCATATCCGATACTGAACTCTCTGAACGTTTATCGGACGGCAGCTTATATGTCTTTGAAAACGGCAGTACCGTTATCGGCGGTACTGTATTCTTCATAAACAGCAATGAAATACATATTGAAAATATATTCGTACTTCCCGAATACTGTGGTCAGGGCTTTGGCACAAGAATTATGCTGGCTATAGAAAATTATGAATCATCTGTAAAAAAGCTTACTATTGATGTACCTCTTACAAATGAAATAATGATGCATCTCTGCAAGAACTGCGGCTATACAGATATATGTCGTGTTGATGATTATATCTGCTTTGAAAAAATTCCGTCTGAGGATACACCTGCAAATATGCTTGATGATAAAAACAGAAAGCTTTCTTCATACGAGGGTAAAAATGTACGCATATCTCTTCGCAGCGGTGAAGTATATGAAGGCAAGTGCAGCTATCTTTCTTCAAGCTTTATTTATGATGTTTTTGATGTTGATGAGGAAGGTCTCCGAATAGATGAAAATGTTTTCTTTATAAGTGATATAAATAAGGTTGAAAAAATATAAATCATTACAAATAATAAACAGTCGGTATGTTCGTGCATACCGACTGTTTTATTTTATCCGAACAGCCTTCCGATTATACTGTCCTTTAGATCGTAAAGATTATAACCGAACAGCTTTTTGCAGAGTGCCTGCCCGTCAGCAGAAAGGAAATAGTCCTTCAATGCTTTCAAGGCTTCAAGTGTAAGATTATTCGTCTTGCACTTTATACCGCTGTCAGTAGGCTCAAACTTTTCAAGATTCAGCGTTATCGAACAGTTCTTGAATTCATATATGTACTTAGTCTGTACATACAGAATTCCGTCCCTGAACTCCATCAGGTCATTGTCTTCCGCCGTATTAATAAGTATCTTATCCTTTACACTGTCGGGTACAGAAAGCTCTCCTAACTTTGTATCATAAAATCTTACTGCGGCTATACCTGTTTCCGAATCAAGATTTATAGACATCTTTGAATATACGGCAAAATCATGGTTCAGAAATTTTACCTTTGCATATATTTCCGTATCACTTCCCGAATGGAAATAAAGCCTGAGATTTTTTATTTTGCTTTCTCCTTTCGGTGTAGTTCCGCAAAGCTTATTGTTGAGATAAGTATTCATCTGAGTTTCCGAAACAGTAAACTCTCTGCCGATAACGGCATTTTTAAGAACTATATCAAGAAAGGAATCATCCGTTTCATACATTGTATATTTATCCTGACAGTTATCCGTCAAAGCGAGTGCGGCACAAACTCCCACGAATGAAACAGATGCAATAAATATTACCGCCGTTATGATAACAGCTATTCTGAGGATCTTTTTATTTTTCACACTATCTCTCCCCTGTAACCATTATGACTGATACTTATTTGAATTCTGCAACAGTAACACCTGAATCACCTTCACCGAATACACCTATACGGAAAGTGCGTATCAAAGGATGTTTGCGCAAGTGCGCCTGTATCTCCTTACGGAGTACGCCTGTTCCCTTGCCGTGTATTATTGTTATCTGATGAAGTCCCTGCATAACAGCGGCATCTATTGCCCTATCTACTTCCATTATGGCATCTATCGCATTTTCTCCTCGTACATCCACTTCGGCTGATGCTGTACGCTTTACATCGCTCCTTATTGTTCTTGTAACACTTCTCTGCGGTACTTTGACTTTTTCCTGTTTCAGCAATCTGAGGTTGCTTATCGGTACTCTCGTCTTGATTATACCTGCCTGTACAAGTACACTGTCCTTGCCTGTTTCAAGTACTGTGGCTTTTTTATCTATGTCGAATATAAGTACAAGGTCACCGACCTTCAACGGTCTCGGAAGTACATATCCCTCGTTTGAGGTTCTTTTTACAGGATCTGCGGCATCTTCCATATTTTTGATGTCAGCTTTAAGCTTTGCCTTTTCGTCTGCCGTTACATCCTTTTTCTTTCGTATCGCTTCTATCTCGTCAAGAACACCGTACACCTGCGCTCTTGCCTTTGTTATTATTACCTCTGCCTGCTGTTTTGCCGAGTCAAGCTCCTTCTGACTTTCGGCTATCAGCTTTTCGGAATCCTGTCTTGCCTTTTCAAGCTCTGCCTGTGCCTGAGCTTTTATTTCCTCTGCTTCAAGTATCTTTCTGTCAAGCTCATTCCTGCTCTTTTCAAGCTTGCTGACAACATCCTCGAATTTGGAATTTTCAGCCGAAACAAGCTCTCTTGCACGGTCTACGACTTCACTGCTTATACCAAGTCTTTCGGATATTGCAAATGCATTTGAACGTCCGGGCATACCTATGAGAAGTTTATATGTCGGGCGGAGTGTCGCAACATCAAATTCACAGCATGCATTCTCTACACCTGCTGTATCGAGTGCATAGCTTTTAAGCTCCGCATAGTGAGTTGTTGCGGCTATCTTTGCCCCCTGTGAGCGAAGTCTTTCTATTATCGCTTCGGCAAGTGCCGCACCCTCAACAGGATCTGTACCGGCTCCAAGCTCATCTATAAGTACAAGACTTTTATCGTCTGCCTTTTCGATTATCCTTTTGATATTCGTCATGTGGGCTGAAAAAGTAGAAAGTGACTGCTCAATGCTCTGTTCGTCACCTATATCTACAAGTATGTTATCAAACACCGAAAGCTCACTGTTATCAGCAGCCGGTATCATAAGACCGCACATCGCCATAAGTGTAAGAAGTCCGGTAGTTTTAAGCGATACTGTCTTTCCGCCTGTATTCGGACCTGTTACAACAAGTGTGTCAAAATCCTTTCCAAGCTCTATATCTGTCGGTACAACTTTATCCGACGGTATGAGCGGATGACGTGCCTTTTTGAGTGATATTCTTCCATCACTGTTCATAACGGGCATTGACGCTTTCATTTTATATGCAAGATGTGCTTTTGCAAATATTACATTAAGCTCTGTAAGTATCCTATAGCTTTGTGATATCTGATCGGCATATGCTCCGAGTTCGGCTGAAAGCTCGGCAAGTATCCTGTCTATCTCAGCCTGCTCCTTTGAATGAAGTATGCGTATATCGTTATTTGCCTCAACGACTGACATCGGCTCTATAAACACTGTTGCACCGCTTGCTGATGTATCATGCACAAGTCCTGCAACTGCTGAACGGTGCTCCGCTTTTACAGGTATTACGAATCTGCCGCTTCTTATTGTTACTATGCTGTCCTGAAGATATTTCTGCATGGACTGTGAATGTATGAGCTTGTCAAGCCTTTCACGTATCTTTGATGATGCCGCCGCTATTTTCTTCCTTATTGATGCAAGTTCGGGTGAAGCATTATCGGCTATCTCATCTTCCGAAAGAACAGATGAGGTTATCTTTGTTTCAAGATATTTATTTGCATTAAGTGCATTGAAACGCATATCAAGACATGTTTCGACAGACGCTGATTTTGAACGCCAGTCAACTGCCGCCCGTATCGAATGAAGAAGTGAAGCACATCTCAGAAGTTCTATCGGAGTAAGTACTGCTCCTGCCTCTGCCCTTCTGAGTGCGTTTGTCATGTTATGTATATTGCCGAAAGCAGGTGCGCCGAAACGTCCTGTAAGTGCATGTGCGTCATACGTTTCACGCAAAAGCTCGTTTACTTCAAAAAGTCCTGTTGACGGTTCTGTTTCAAGTGCGGCTGTTTTAGCATCCTCAAATGATGTCTGTTCAGCCAGCATTTCAAGTATTTTATCAAGTTCCAATGATATGTTATCTTTATTCATAGCTTTATCCTTTATATGTTGTTATTACGCACTGATTTGTAAAAATCAAGCGTAGTAAAATGTTTTGTATTGTAGTGGTTTATTATGAACTGTTCCGAGCAGTCCGCAAGCTGTGCAAGCGGCTGCCCGTTTATATTGAATGAAAAAATCTTATTAGGTTCGGCAGTCAGTATATATCTTAATGCCATTACAGCACTCTTTGACATAGGTACAAAGTTATTATCCTGATTTACACAGTCCGAACAGTAAAGCCTTGTATATACGGGATCAAAGTACATAATATTGCTCTCGTAACAGCCGCAGCCTGAACAGTAAAGCACTTCGGGCATTATTCCGAATGTCTGCATCAGCCTTAATTCAAACACCGATTTTATAAGCAGGTCGGGCTTATTGCTTTCACAAAGCATATGCATACAGTTAAGTGTCAGTCTGAGCTGCGGTTCGGAATCTGCTTCATCAAGTACGGCGGTTTCTATCAGCTGACAAAAATACTGACTGACTGCAAATTTTTCGATATCATTTCTCAGTTTGAAAAAGACTGTTATATTTTCCGCACTGTCTATGACATTTGCATTGTTCTTTGTGTATATCATAAGGCGTGAATAAGAAAGCGGCTGTGTAGAGGTGAATCTTTTGTTTGAAAGCTTTTTTGCACCGTTGACAAAACAGCGTATGACTCCCCTGTCTTTTGTGAGAACTGTAACAAGCCTGTCATTCTCCTTTATTGTCTTTTCCCTTATTATCAGGCCTTCCGTTTCCTCTTTCATTATTTTCCTCCGTTCCAAAGCCGCCGGCCTCGGCCGGATATCCGAACTTTACACGACAGTAAGCAAGATAATCACTGACTTTTCCCGTTTCTGTAAAATTCTGCCATGCAGTGTATTCGTCCATAAAACGCCCCTCCATATCCGACATATTAGTTTATATGCACAATTTATTTCCTCGGAAACATATTATTGTTATTATTATATCCCACAAAAAATAAATTATTCCACTTAAATTGTCGGCTGAAAGCATATGTAATCATTTATGAAACGACAAATCAATTTAAAGCACATTGTACATTGCACATTGTACATTGCACATTGATATTAATTGAACTCATTTTCGTCATAACCTAAACTGCGCAGTACAGATTCCCTGTTGCGCCAGTCCTCCTTGACCTTTACCCATATCTGAAGATTTACCTTGCAGCCGAAAAACTTCTCCATATCCTGACGGGCATATGTACCGATACGTTTAAGCATAGAACCGCCCTTGCCTATGATTATACCCTTGTGGCTGTTCCTTTCACAGTATATGACTGCATCTATGTCTATTATATCTCCGCTTTCTCTTTCCTTCATACGTTCAACGAATACTGCCGAACCATGAGGAACTTCCCTTTCAAGAAGTCTTAAAAGCTTTTCACGCACTATCTCTGCCGCTATTACTCTTTCGGGCTGGTCTGTAAGAGTATCCTCGTCAAACATGAAATCGCCCTCGGGTGCAAGCTTTCTCATTTCATCCTTGAGTATATCTATACCCGAACCGCTCTGTGCCGAGCATGGCACTACTGCACAGAAATCATAAAGTGAAGATATCTCTTCTATCTGAGCGGCAAGCACTGTTTTATCGTTTATAGTGTCTATCTTGTTTATAGCAAGAAGTGCAGGTATATCTGCGCTCTTGAATTTCTCTATAAGCTGCTGTTCCTCCTCGCTTATCTTCCTGTCTGCTTCAACAACAAGCACACACATATCGACTCCTGCAACAGATTCGTTTATTGAACGCAGCATATATTTATCAAGGCTGTTTCTTGGCTTATGAAGTCCCGGAGTATCTATGAAAACAAGCTGGCTGTCCTTTTCGGTAAGAACGCCCATTATCCTTGTTCTTGTTGTCTGGGGCTTGGATGAAACTATAGCTATTTTCTCACCAAGCATTCTGTTGAGTATTGAGGACTTTCCTACATTCGGTCTGCCAACTATTGCTATAAAAGCTGTCTTTGTATTTGTCATTTTTTTATCTTTCCTTTTCTTACGGTTTCTTTATTTGTATTGAACCCGTGCCACAGCTTTTTCGGGCGGGCTGTTATGTACATTATTGCCGCTGTTCCCGATAATATAAGCGCACAAAGATTCATCGGGTGAGTGATATAGAAATTATACGCCCTGAGCCAGCCATTTATATTCCAGAAAAGAATTATTCCTATAACTGCGGCAAATATTGCAAGTACAAGTACTGCTCCTGCGGCAGCATCCTTTGAGTTTTTTATATGCATGTCATATCCGCTGCATGTTTTATCGCAAAGCTCCTCTATTGCGGTATTTATGACTTCGGCTGCAATAACTGCGCCGATAGTAAGCAGCAGGATAAGAATTTCACTTCTTGAAAAATCAAAAAAACGTGCAAAAACAAGGACATACAGTGCAGCTACTGTATGAAATCTCATGTTCCGCTCGTTTTTTATGCAATATATAATTCCGCAGAAAGCGTATTTAAAGCCTTTTATGAAGGACATCAGTTATCGTCCTTCATAACATAGCTTGAGGAGCTTGGAAGACCTAAGAGTGTCATTACCTTTTCTTCCTTTTCACGCATACGTATTCTCTGCAAGCCGTTATCCTCATGGTCATAACCGAGGAGATGAAGCATTGAATGAGCTGTAAGATAGCCGACTTCTCTTTGGAGTGTATGACCGAAACGTTCTGCCTGTTCAACGGCTGTTTCCATTGATATAACTATATCACCGAGTATTTTTGCGCCTGTTGTCGGATCTGTATCGTACTTACCGTTCTCCCCCATAGGGAATGACAATACATCGGTAACTCTGTCTTTATTTCTGTATATTGCATTAAGCTCTTTTATCTGCTTGTCATTGACAAGTGTAACGCTGACCTCTACCGAGCCTTCAAATTCCTCCATATGCAAAACAGCATTACAGCAGCGTCTTATGAGCATACGCAGACCTGTAGGGATCTTAACGTCCTTTTGCTTGTTTGTGATTATTACCTTGATCTTATCCATTCAGAACCTCACCTTTCATATATTTATTTCGGCTTTTTATTCAGCACGCTGTCATAAGCCTTTATTATATCCTGTACCAGTCTGTTTCGTACAACATCCTTTGGTGAGAACATCACTGTTTCGATGCCCTCTATATTTTTAAGTATACGAACAGCGTCTTTAAGTCCGGAACGTACTCCTCCGGGAAGGTCTATCTGAGTAATATCTCCCGTAATTACCATTTTGGAATTAAATCCAAGTCTTGTAAGGAACATTTTCATTTGTTCGGGAGTTGTATTCTGTGCCTCGTCAAGAATAATGAAGCTGTCATCAAGAGTCCGTCCTCTCATATATGCAAGAGGTGCTACTTCGATATTTCCACGTTCAACATATTTCTGATAGGTTTCTGCACCGAGCATATCGAACAGTGCATCATAAAGCGGTCTGAGATACGGATCGACCTTACTCTGAAGATCACCGGGAAGGAAACCAAGTTTTTCACCGGCTTCAACGGCAGGTCTTGTGAGTATTATACGGTTTATTTCTCTTGCACGGAATGCAGCAACAGCCATTGCAACAGCAAGATAGGTTTTGCCTGTTCCGGCAGGGCCTACGCCGAATGTAACGGTATTATTTTTTATAGCAGAGCAATAGCCTTTCTGACCGAGAGTTTTAGGCTTGACCGGACGGCCTTTTGAGGTTATACATATACAATCCCCTGCAAGCTGTTCTATACGATGTTCATTACCGTCATTTACAAGCGACATACAGTATCTTACATTCTGATCGCTGAGTGACTCACCCTTGTTTATAAGGCTGAGAAGGCTTTCAATAACTCTTGCAGCCTTTGATACGTTTTCAGGCTCACCCGACACTTTAAGCTCCGAGCCTCTGCACACGACTGATACCATATACTCATTTTGTATAAGTTTTATGTTTTCATCAAACGTACCGAAAAGTGCAACTGCCTGTTCCATTCTGTCAATATTTATTGTCTGCTCGTGCATTTAACCACCTTTTATCAACGGATATAAATAGTGTTTTTAACAAACCCGTCAAAAATATCTATTTGGAATATAATTTTTTTCATTATAACATAAAAATAGTTAAAAGTCACTATAATTTTAAAATTTTTTGAATTTTTTTTTATTTTTATACATATTGCTGTGATATATTTTTATTTTAGAAGTTTATTAAAGCAAATGGCATATATATTCAAAATCGTAATATTTATATAAACAATTTTATTTTAGTGAGTATAACTTTTCTTGCTGTTTTATGCTG
>JBGVAQ010000096.1:0-3122 GCA_045224775.1 Acutalibacteraceae bacterium
TGACAATGCTATTAAAAAGATAAAGGAAAATGAAAGTAATTCAAATGATGACTGGGTTTATCTTATGTGGGGACTTATCCTTATAGGTGCAGGCGTTATAACTATAATAATTACAGTTGTAGTAAGTGTACTGTATAAAAATAAGGGCAGAGGAAATGCTGCTGCAAATGCAAAGTATTACAGGAATTACTATCAGAACCGTACTCCATCGGGAACAAATGCCGGTACTCAGTCCAAACCCGATAACAGACCGTTTATCAATCAGGATACATCTGATATAGATATAAGTTCACACAGCGGCAATAATAAGGATGACTATAAAGATCTTTATTAATGTATGACCTTTGGCAGAATTGCTGTCTATGACGGCATTTATAATATTGCGAAAGCTTGAAACGGAGGAAAATGTCAGAATGAACAAACAAGAACTTTTGGAACTGCAAAAGAATGCCTGCAAGGTTCGTATCAACACCATAGAGGGAGTGTTTAACGCTAAATCGGGTCATCCGGGAGGATCTCTTTCCGCTGCCGATATTATAACATACCTCTATTTCAAGGAAATGAATGTGGATCCCAAAAACCCCAAGGATCCTGCAAGAGATCGCTTCGTGCTTTCAAAGGGCCATTGCTGTCCGGCTCTTTACGGTGCACTTGCACTTAAAGGTTATTTCTCAGAGGATGAGATCAAAGTCCTCAGACATATCGGTGCTATGCTTCAGGGACACCCCGATATGAAACATACTCCCGGTGTAGACATGAGTTCAGGCTCACTCGGTCAGGGCGTTTCGGCAGCCTGCGGTATGGCTCTTGCTGCTAAGTATGACAATGCTGACTACAGAGTTTATGCTATGCTTGGTGACGGTGAGTGTGAGGAAGGTCAGGTATGGGAGGCTGCTATGTTCGCTTCTCACTATAAGCTTGATAATCTCTGCCTTATCGTTGACTTCAACGGTCTCCAGATAGACGGTACTGTAAATGAGGTCGGCGGTCTTGAGCCTATCGACAGTAAATTCGAGGGCTTTGGCTTTGAAGTAATAAAAATAGACGGTAATGATTTCGAACAGATCGAGGCTGCATTTGAAAAGGCTAAGACTGTTAAGGGCAAGCCTACTGTTATAATTGCCAAGACTATCAAGGGCAAGGGTGTGTCATACATGGAAAATCAGGTAGGCTGGCACGGAAAAGCTCCTAACGCAGATGAATATAAGGTAGCTATGGATGAGCTTAACGCTCAGTTGAAAGCATTGGAGGCGTAATCATGGCAGAAACAAAGAAAATTGCAACAAGAGAAAGCTTTGGTCTTGCACTTTGCGAGCTTGCAAAGGATCATCCCGAAATCGTTGTTCTTGACGCAGACCTTGCGGCTGCAACTAAAACAGATATATTCAAGAAGGCATATCCCGACCGTTTCTTTGACTGCGGTATCGCAGAGGGTAATATGATAGGTGTTGCAGCAGGTCTTGCAGCATGTGGAAAAGTACCTTTTGCAGCATCATTTGCAATGTTTGCAACAGGCAGAGCTTATGAGCAGATAAGAAACTCTGTCGGCTATCCCCACCTTAATGTTAAAATAGCAGGCTCACATGCAGGTATAACTGTAGGTGAGGACGGTGCAACTCACCAGTGCTGCGAGGACCTTGCTCTTATGAGAACTATCCCCGGTATGGTAGTACTCAATCCGGCAGATCACTATGAAATGACTGAGGCAGTAAAGGCTGCTTATGCTTATAACGGTCCTGTATATATCCGTCTTGGTCGTCTTGCTATAGAGAGCTTCAATGATCCCGAGAACTACAGCTTTGAAATAGGCAAGGGCATACAGCTCAAGGACGGTACAGATGTTACAGTTATAGCTACAGGTCTTGTTGTAAACGAGGCATTCAAAGCTGTAAAGGCTCTTGAGGCTAAGGGCATAAATGCACGTCTTATAAATATGCACACAATAAAGCCTATCGACAAGGATATTATCGTAAAGGCTGCAAAGGAAACAGGCAGCATAATTACTGTTGAGGAACACAACATAATCGGCGGTCTCGGTGAGGCTGTATGTGCTGTTACAAGTGAGCTTTGTCCTGTTAAGGTAACAAGAATAGGCGTTGAAGACACCTATGGTCACAGCGGTCCTGCAATCGGACTTCTTGCAGAGTTCGGTCTTGATGCCGAAGGTCTTGAAAAGAAGATAACCGATATAGTAAAGAAGTAAGATCACAAATAAACAGCAGTACGGCAAAGGCTGTGCTGCTGTTTTCATTATTGTATTTTCTGGAGGATATGAGAAGTTATGGATAAAAAAGGAGCTTTTAACAGACTTGTATCTCTGTTTATGGCGGCAGCTGTTGCCGGTACATTCGGAACAGCCGTTATTATGAACACCGGCTGTACTTCTTCTCAGAAAAACAGTCAGGAAAGCAGTAAAACGGAAAGCAGTAAAACGGAGAGCAGCAAGACAGAAAGCAGCGTGAACAGTGCAGAAGAATCGAAGGAAAGCTCGGCAGAGGTTTCGGCAGAAAAAGAGCTGATAAGCTTCAAGAAGCCGGATTTCTGGGGCGATAAGGTAGAAGTGATTGTCACAGATTTCTCAATGTGGGAATCTCCCGACGAGGAGCGTGACAATTTTTATGCACGCAGAGAAATGACTGATAACGGCAACGGCGTTTATACCTATGATATAAGTGAGCTAAATGATCATCCTGACTATCTATATACTTATTTTATGGACGAAGAAAATCACTATTATTCAGATGATAAGCCCGTAAAGTTTGAGTCAGCTATAGTAGTTGAGCCTGCAAACGAAAAGAAAGAGAAGTATACATTTGTTGATGAGATCGTATTTGAAAAGTCGTATTTCTGGAGCGACGATATAACGGTATTTGTCGGATATAAGAATGTTTTCGGAAATCAGAGTGAGCCGTTTAAACTGACAGAACGTGATGACGGACTGTTTTATGTAAAGACAGGAAAGGACTATGAGAAGCCTGATCTGTATTTCATAGACAATTCCAATGACTTTTCTTTTAGCTGCGACTATGAAAAGGACAAGGTGTTTGGCGGAAAAGAGCTCGTAAAGGGCAAACTGACTTTCGATAACGAGTTTGATGCTTATGAAGATATGCCGTTTTTTC
>JBGVAQ010000097.1:0-2644 GCA_045224775.1 Acutalibacteraceae bacterium
ATTATTCCAATAGAGAAAGAAAAAAGAAATGGGTACTTAACCCTCAAACCTTCACAATTTAGATAGGCCTTGCATTGTCGGTTTCCATTTGGTCACAGTACTTTAACTGCTTGAAGTATCTGAACGGACAACTTCCTCATCGGCCTTTAAGGGAAAAATTGGATTCTTCCTGTTCGGCAGTTATGCAGGAATGGATAGCCATGAACATATATAAGTTTTTTCATTAATCTATTAAGAGAGTTTTAATACAATTGTCTCTTGATCCACTCCATAATAACATCAATTATGTATTCCTGTTCCGAATCAGTCAGGTTCTTTCCGGCAGGGATATTATGCCACTTTTCGAGACAGCTCCTGCAGCAGCAGGCTGTAGCGTGTTGAGCAATGAAAACCGGATGTCCCTTCATAGGAGTCTGTTTGCCGTCGTTGTCGGGGTTTTCAGCTGAGAGCCGTTTTTCAACGAAATCTTTAGCATGACTGTGGATAGTATTAATGCCCTTCTGCTTAATGATTTCGATGTCATTGCCTGACAAATGGAATCGACTTCTAAAATTTGATTTGCTTAGCCTGTCAAAAAGCTCTCCCCTATCCGGCAGCGTATATGAAATAGAACTTGCCGAGTTCGTACCCGGAATATAACTGCAGCCCGACTTCTGTGCCTGCGGCATCTGGTCTTTTCTATCAATATGATACGTCTTGCCGTTCTTCAAGAACATCGCACCTGTTTGTTTGAAAGTAAACGGCACACCACAGCGGATACATTCTCTCCTTATCTCCTGAATCCATCTGAAATCACATAGCCTTGCATTGGGTCCTGACTCTCCCCCACAGGTAACGTGTTCAATCAATCCCGACGAAAGATACTTTTCCATATTGATCTCACCAAGAAGCGGCTCACAAATCACCTGTCTGTGCTTTATCGGTAATTCGAGCAGGATCGGCAGCCGATAGTCTGTTCTGTCTTGATTTTCGCATGTACTGCTGATAGTGACATTGTCCCATCCATCTCCCCAATCAGAAGGAATGCACTGCTCAAAGCGGTCAATCCTTTTTGTTATAATATGGAATGACAGATCCTGCCTGAATCGTATAATATCCCAGCACCCCTGTCTCCATTCATCGGCTTCTTCAAGGAAGAAATCAGATGTCATACAGGTGAAGACCGTTCCATCATCAGGAGTGACTTTGAATTCCTTATGCCTGTTCTTTTTAAGAGGCAAATCGTAATCACCGGTTTTGGAAACAATTGATGCATCTTTACCTATACTTTCGTCCCGTCTGTAAACGTAACAGTTTGCGCAGCCGGGGCTTATTTTATGGCATCCGTGCCATGGATTCCAAATAGTCATTTACCTGATCTCCCGTGTTTCGTCAAGTATTTCTGCTTCGGTATTGTTTTCAATGAAATCCGTGATGTCATCCATTATACTATCAGCTATTGCATTATGAGGAACAATAGCTGCAACTCCTATAACTATAATAGTATGTGTATCCTGTTCATCAACTTCTGCTGCTGAAACATGAAATTTGTTCTGCAGTTTTGCCACAAGACTTTTTACTATCATTCGTTTATCTTTAAGACTGTTTACCCACGGGGCATGAAGTCTAAATGTCATTGCCAATATTTTCATTTTCTTTTCGTCATCAGCCATGCTGCAATATGCATTGCCTGCTGGAATTCTCCTTTTCCGATCATACTTTCGATTTCTTTTTCAGATAGCTTGGTGATATTCAGAAACTCAGTTTCATCAAGTTCCTGATCCGAAACCTCATGACAATTTTTTGCTTCAAACAGGTATGCGTAATTATCAGCTATAGTGGCATTAGATGGAACCCTAAGAAGAAATCTCCAATAATCCGAAACATATCCGGTTTCTTCAAGGAGTTCTCGTTTTGCCGCTTCAAGTGCATCTTCAGCTGATGCATCTCCTGATTTACCATATTCCTTGCCGTCCTTACGTTCTATACCACCTGCAGGAAATTCGGTTGTAACCTGCTTAATACCGTGTCTGAACTGTCGGACACAAAGATAATCACCTTTCTCGTCAGTCGCAACAATCACTACATAATCTCTTCTGCTATAGCTATAGTACGGTTCAAATACATTTCCATCAGGGAATCTGTATGCCGATCTTCTGAAATCGATCCATTCGTCCTGCACGATATGTTCGGTTTTGACTTCTACCCATGCAAGAGGATCATTTTGTGTCGGTGCCCCTCCAATATACTGTAGTCCGTGTTTCTGACACCATTCTACTGCAAGCCTCTCATATGCTTTTGTTCTATATGAATACCAGTCTTGTTCTGTACCCGATTCACGGAGAATGCTCTTAAAACGACTGAATGCTCCCTTTCCACGGATAGCTTGCTGCAGTCTGTCTTTTACTTGTCCTTCCGGATAGACTTGCACATACTCTTCCACAATCCTATAATCATGGATCTCGTGCTTAGTCGGCAGTTCAAAGTATCGATCATTCCAAGCATCTTCAATTTCTTCAAGCTTTTGTATACCATCATTGCTGCCTTCAGCCCCAAAAGACGGATCAGGTATGCTTACAATCTCCATCTCTTCTATATCAAGGAACTGTCTCCATTCGTCTGCTGCTCTTTCAATAGCTTCTACTACAAGTTTTATTGGTACTAT